>CAYUTR010000137.1:0-12084 GCA_964447465.1 uncultured Chryseobacterium sp. | reverse complement strand
GGTTTACGCGGTGAGTATCGCGAGATGGCATTGACACAGATCTTCCCTTCAGGCTGGGAAATCCGCAACAACAGAATGATGGCTGGTCCACTGCAAGGAGTTGCAACTTCCGATTACTTCAACTACCGCGACATTCGTGATGATCGTGCCCTCACCTATTTCTGGATTGGTCAGAATTCAACCCGAACATATCGCGTGCAGTTGCATGCCGCGTACACCGGACATTTCTATATGCCGGCAGTTTACTGCGAAGCGATGTATGACAACGCGGTGAATGCGAGTAAGGCGGGGATGTGGGTCGACGTGATACCTGAAGTATATAATTAGGCCAACCGTCGAGGCGATAGGCGATAGTTAATAGGCGATAGACCGTGACACGATAATTTTGTGTCCGGTCTATTTCTTTTGGTTGAGATAGCGAATCAATCTCATCGGAAGACGGCGATTTACTGCAAATCATATCTCACCGCGCGATAAATCGCGCGGCGAATTCTTTGCAACTATAATAGGGAAATGCACAGGCTGCGCCTGTGAACAACAATAAATTTCCGCACGATTCACAACCGACGCAGTCGGTTGTGCCCTCCCATAAAATAGATGATGAATGCGCCGCGCGATTTATCGCGCGGTGCCGATGTACTCTATTTAGAAAGTTGTGAAGATTTTCGCCTACCGCCTAATTTGCAGCATGCATCCACGAATAACTCTTGAACGCCGTGTTGTACGTCAACGTACTCGTGCCCGTCTTGTAGGCTATATTCACCGTCGGATATTTCTGCATGATGCGATACGCCATCCACATCGTTCCTACAGTCGGCATTTTTTCGGTTGGACAGGATAACGTGATTGAATTCCCGGAAACACCCGCCATCATCGGAACTTTGTTCGCGGAGATTTTTGTGGTGACGAGATTCTCGCCATCTGCACTGTACCACCAATTGCATTCAGGTCCGTACCAGATTACACCGCCCTGATCCTGATCACAGAAAAAAGAAACGGTGTACGTGAGATCTGCGTTCTGACGAATGTATTTTTTCCAGAGAGCAGATGTAGAAAGCTTCATCTTCTGGTGTGCAATGTTTCCATTGTAAAGTGCGCGACCCATGGAAGTAATGAGAGTAGTGTCGCCTTCTTTCTTCATTTCGCTCACCACATTCTTTGCATCAACCGAAAACCATTTGCGTTCAATAAGTCCTTGAGCAGAATCAATTCTTCCTGCAACTACTTTCCATCCTTTTTTATCCTGGAAGCAAACGAAATCTTTCCCGGCAAGACCGCGATCGAAAGTCTGAACACGCACGATCATAGAATCGTACTGAATGAACCAGAGCGCCTGCTCTTCGTTCTTCTGAAATTGTTTGAGATCAAATCCGGGAGGAAGTCCAAATCCCTGCGCGAAAAATACCGCAGGAAGTGCAAGCAGGACCAGCAAAAGTGGTAAACGCTGTTTCATTTTGGTTAGGTTGGCTCCCATTAAAGGCAAAATCTATGCCGTTAGGCGGAATCAGCGTACCAAATATAGGAAATGCGCCATGTATTCGCGGGGTTTGGAAATTTGAAATTGACCCTGATAGTCGTAAAAAAGAGGCTGTCGCCTTTAAGACAGCCTCTTTTTACTTAATCAGTCTATTCTACAATAAGCTTTCCTGTCGCCGGTTTTTCGGTATCGAAGATAATAGTGTACATATACAGACCAGGTGCAAGCCCTTCCCGGCTGAAGAGTACTGGGGCGCCGAGTACACCAGACTGGCGGGCGGCTTCGCGACCGTTGATGTCACAGATCACCAGCGTATAATTGCCTTCGTAGTTCGAGGGTACCTCGAAGACCGCGAAATCAGAAAACGGGTTGGGGTAAACAGTCAAAGGGTTGACCGGCATCGTTTCAGTTTCAGTTTCTTCGGCTGCGAGACGAGCGAACTGACCATCATCGAAAGACAGTTTCTGAATGAAGAAATTTTCGTCACCTGTCGTAGAATAAGTAAATGAGCCTACCGCCAGATGGTTAATGAACAAACCGGCTACATACGCGTTATTATTTGCATCAATTGCCATACGCGGACCTCCATAACCATCACGTTCAATTGTGGATACCCATTGGTAGGTTCCGTTCTGGTCAAATTTTTCGACAAACACGTCAGCTCCATATGGAACAATCACAGGTGATGTTGTTCCGTCTCCGAAAGTAGTACTGTTCACAAAATCGCCGGATACGTAAACTGACGTTCCGGATACGTCTACACCCCTGCCTTTTTGTGACGATGCTCCCTTGACTTCACGAACCCAGGTCACAGATGAAAGACTAGTCGGTAATTTCGCGAGTACCGCGTCCTGGCTGCCTGAAGAAGTCAGGGATGTCGAACCGAAAGTAAGTGAGCCGGTATAATCACCCGTAACGTAAATGCTTCCTCCTGTCGTAGCTATTTCGAAAAGTGATTCCGCATTTGAAGAGGACGCCGTAAAAACTCCAACAGGTGCTCCGGCCGTAGAATACTTTGCGATGTACATATCGGTGGTGCCACCTGCATAAGTTACACTCGTGCCGGCAATTGTTCCATTGGCACTATATGAACCCACAACGAAAAGATTGCTTCCATTCACGGCGATGCCGTAGCAGAAATCTGAATTGCCTGAAGTAGTTACCGCATTTACTGCCCAAACAATGTTGCCGCTATTATCATACTTGGCAATGTAACCGTCTTTTGAAGTCCCGGTTGCGGTGAGTGGCACTGCGCCTCCACCTGTACCAAATGTAGTCGTGTTGAGGAAGTCGCCGGTGAGGTAAATATTTCCGGAAGCATCGAGAGTCATATCTTCCAGCTGAGACTGCGTGGCCGCTTTTACACACCAAAGGAGATTGCCAGAAGCATCGTACTTATTCAGGAAGATTCCTGCCGGCCCGGTCAATGTTGTTGAATTGAATGTTGGTGTTCCATTGTATTCACCTGCCACGAATACGTTTCCTGAGGCATCCGCAACAACGGCAGTACCATACACAGAATACGATGGAGGAGCAGGATACGGAGGTACAGTTCCTTTTTTTGCCCAAACAGGTTGGCCTAACTGATCGTATTTTATAAGGAACATGTTGTGATTTCCATTACCTGCGACCAGCATGGTATTGCCTATTGTGAGTGTTCCTTGAAAAGCTCCGGTTACATAAGTGTATCCATCAACATCCGCATCCATGTTCAGAATTACATCATAACTGGTGCCACCACCTGCACCTCCTTCGACCACTGGCCAGCCTGCAGGCTTAAGGCGCGCTACAAAACCATCGGTTGAACCGTTGCTGAGTATTATTGTGCTGAAGAAATCGAACTTCACGTCAAAACTGCCAGCAATAAAAATATGCCCAAGTGCAGATACTACAATGTCATTCGGATAAATGTGCGGGTAGTTCGCCGGAGGAACCATCAGTCCGGTAGGGGAAGACACTTCTGTGAAGTTACCGAGCGCATCTGCTTTTACTACGTAGCCATCAGTCGGACAATCACCACCGAAACTTAGTGTTCCAAAATACATCAGGCCGCTTTGGAATGTACCGGTCAGGTAAATGTTATCCCAGGCATCGCGGGTGATTGCCGCTGCCAAATCCGCTCCGCTACCTCCGCCTTTTTTTGCCCACTGTTCGGTACCACTGCTATTGTATTTCACAAGGGATATATCAGTTGAACCCGAGTTTGTAACTGAATAACTGCCGAAAGTTGTTGAACTTGATGTGTAGTTTCCGGTCACATATACGTTCCCCGCTCCATCAGTGCATAGAGCTATGCCTTCTTCATTGGACATGCCTGAACCTTTCCTTCCCCACTGCGCAGCACCACTTGAATTATATTTTACTAGAAACTGTTCCTGTGAAGTTCCGGATGCAAGGGTTACACTTCCAAACGTACCTGTTCCGTAATAACCACCCGTGATGTACACATTGTTGCTCGCGTCAGTTGCTATCCCGTTGCTGACAACAGAAGAAGCTGTTGCCTGATTCACCCACTGAAGCGTTCCTGCATCACTGTAGCTGGCAGTGTAAATGTCATGAAAGTTAACGGCAGTAAGATTCGTGGAACCGAAAGTTGCCGAAACGTTGAATGTTCCAGTTATGTACACATATGAGCCGCGTCCTCCTCCAGTCATTGGTGCCCATGCGAGGTCACCCACTTCGTCCAGGTAGGGTCCGCCAGCTTTCACTGCCCATTGAAGAGTGCCGGATGCGTTGTATTTCGCAATGAAAATATCCTTGTCACCAAAACTGGTCAGAACTGTAGAGGTGCCAAACGTAGAGGTGCCATAAAAGGTTCCTGTTACATAAATTTCAGAACCACCCGGATCGCAAACAACAGCTAGTGCTTTTTCGTTTCCGGTACCAGTGCCTACTTTTATACTCCAGATGTAATTACCGTCTTCATCAATTTTGGACAGGCAGCCATCTGTTCCACCTCCCGAAACCAACGATGTGCTGCCAAAGGTAGCCGTGCCGGAAAAGTTCCCCGTAACATATGAGTTACGGGTCAGATCAACTGCGATTCCATTGGATTCGTCAGCTGAAGTTCCACCATGTTTTTTTGCCCACTGCCAGGAACCTGCAATTGCCGACATCGAAAAAGCTGACAGCACGAGTACAGAAAAGATTATTTTTTTCATTGCGTTACGTTTATACTGTTCGGATAAGTGAATGATTTATCCATAAACGTAATGCGGGCTACCCCTCGTCGTCAACCGCGATGTAAGCTGCGGTAGCTTTCATGTAACGAACGGTTTTACCTACGTCAGGAACGGCTCGAATGAAATGCAAATGTTCAGATCACTATTGTCCCGTTAAGTCGTGCGAACTAGAAAAATATGGCTGAAGGGAATGGCCTATTGATTTTCGAATTAGAGTAGACCAGTAATAATCGACTCAACAGAAACACCTTCCGCCTCCGCCTTGTAATTCCGCACAATCCGGTGACGAAGAATTGGTCCGGCCACAGCACGAACGTCTTCAATATCGGGAGAGTATTTTCCGGAAACAACGGCATGGCATTTTGCACCAAGAACGAGGTACTGGGAAGCGCGTGGACCTGCACCCCAAGAAAGAAGGCGATTAACGTCTTTGCCCGACATGTCTGTATTCGGACGTGTAGATGCTGCAAGTTTCACAGCGTATTCGAGAACGTTTTCAGGTACCGGAACGCGACGAACCAATTCCTGAATGAACAGAATATCTTCTCCGGAAAGCACTTTCTCCGGCTGAATATTCCTGTCGGTTGTAGTCTGACGTACAACTTCGAGCTCTTCTTTATAGGAAGGATAATCGAGCCACACGTTGAACATAAAACGATCGAGCTGAGCTTCAGGAAGCGGATACGTTCCCTCCTGCTCTATCGGGTTTTGTGTTGCGAGTACGAAGAATGGTTTGTCGAGCGTATAACGTTTTCCTGCTGCTGTTACCGCGCGTTCCTGCATGGCTTCGAGAAGTGCAGCCTGCGTTTTCGGTGGAGTACGGTTGATCTCATCCGCCAGAATGATGTTCGCGAACAACGGACCTTTTACGAATTTGAAATTGCGCGACTCATCCAGAATTTCTGTTCCGATAATATCCGACGGCATAAGATCGGGTGTGAACTGAATACGGTTGTATGTCAATCCAAGCGATTGCGCGATTGTATTTACGAGCAAGGTTTTCGCAAGTCCGGGAACTCCAACAAGCAGACAATGTCCGTTCGAGAAGATCGAAATCAGAACGTCTTTTACAACGGCATCCTGACCAACAATCACTTTGTGAATTTCTGCAGAAAGCTTTTTGTACTTATCCTGGAAGTATTCTACTGCTTCAACGTCGCTCTTGAATTGCATATAAAAGGGATTCGGAATGAGGAACTCGGAATGAGGGAATTCGTTATTATCAGATAATAACTCAAAGATTCAAAATTCTTTGCAGCAGTCCTAAGGTGTAAGGTCCAAAGATGATAACTGATGTTAATTTTCAGCCTTATTCCCCATTCCCCATCCCGCGTTCCACATTCCTGATTACTTAATATACGCCACCCACGGATACTTAAAGTGATGCAGCCTGTCTTCCGGAACCAGAATATTGATAAACGTATACGGAAGCTTCGACATTACCCACTCACGCATCTTCTCTTCCTGCTTTTTCTGGAGAGCCATGTCGGAGATAAGCTGGTAATCGTCTTTCAGATTTGCTTTGTGCGGCTCTGAGCGCGACTTGAGCCACAATACGCGAAAACCTTGTTTGCCATCAAGCGTGTAACAAGGGTGCGCTCCAGAATATGCTCCCACTTTAAGACTTCCTACGATCACAGGAAAATCCGGGTTCGGATCAATCTCACCGAGAATGTCCATATCAATCTTGCTGTTGCCGGTAAGTGGATTCAGGATAAGTCCGCAAGCAAACTTAGAATTTTCATCGCTCGAAAATTTCGCTGCTGCCTCGCAGAATGTCATGCTGTCGAGACGAACCATTTTCATGATTGAATCGAGACGCGTTTTTGCTTTCTGAAGATCTGCTGGCGCTGTTGGAATCGATTTCAGAATGTGCTGTATCGTTACTTCCTCACCTTTGCGCGAGATCAGTTTCACAAAGTGAAATCCGTATTCTGTTTCAAATACTTCTGAGAATTCTCCTTCTTTCAGTTTGAAACATTGTGCGTCGAATTCAGGAACAAAAGTTCCGCGTCGCACGTTCTCATACTTGCCGCAATTAAATTTCGATCCTGGATCATCATTATAAGAGGCTGAAGCTGTACAGAAATCTAAAGTTCCTAGTATGATCTTCTGACGAATGCTTTCCAGCGATTGACGTGTATATTCTTTCAGTTCCTGATTCACCGGCGGTACAATCACAATCTGTCCGACTTCTACCTGTGAACTGATCAGCGGGAGACTATCCACGAGAATGCTATTGAAAAAATCTTTTACATCCTGTGGCGATGCAGTAACACTGCCAACAATCTGTCCTTGTATTCTTTGTACCATGATGAGTTCACGGATCGGTGCGCGCAATTCAATCTTGTACGCTTCAACGGTTTTCCCGTAATACTCCTGGAACTTTTCTTCCGAACCAAGCATCATGATGTATTGACGCATACGACGATCAATTTCATTGTCAACGTCTGAATCTTCCACCACAATACTATCGTGAATTGCCTGCTGAACAAGCAGCTTGCGCAACATCAATTCTTCAAGTATTGTTCCGCGAAGGCTGTCAGTCATCGGAATGCCCTCTGCTTTATACTGCTCGTAAGAGTTAGCAATGTCCGACTCCTTCACAATCTGCGAGCCCACCACCGCAACAATACGCTCGACCATCTGTCCGCCTGCTTGTGCGAAAACTGCTTCCTGAGAAATCAGGAAAGCGCAAATGGTGCAAATAACTAGAACTAATTTTTTACTCATGATTATATAATTTTTCAATTCGAATTCGTGAATCCTGACTGTCAACGTCAGGATTTCATTTTCTTGGATAAATCTTAATACTGTTATTCTCCACCGCCTCGTTGTAAAGATCGTCGTGCATTTTGTCGACGAGTTCGAGCTTACGCTGGTTAATGATAATGCTGCGTATGTTTTCTTTTTCAAACGACAAAGGCGACTGACTGTTACGCGTCATGAATCCTTTGATGTTGAGGTAATACGTGTGCGATGAATCTGCAACTTCTACAAAACGGTTATTCTGCAGGAACAATTCGCGATTGTACGTCTGAATCGGAACTTCTTTCAGCAGATCATCAAACAACAACCACGAATTATCATCGAGATAATAGTTGGTTGCGTATTGACGGCAATACTTGTCGAGTTCTTCACGATCAGCAGGTTTCTCCGACTTCACGAGCGTTTTAAGCTTCGGCATGTTCGGCGCTTTGTTGTCGACCTTCACGTAAATCACTTTCACAATATTATCGCGAAGCTGAAAGTCGTTTGCGTGATCGTTGTAATACGTTTCAATTTCCACGTCGCTCACAACTGTATCCAGCTTTTGCTGCACCAGTTCTGTTTCGTAAGCGTAAATGATGAGGGAGTTCTTGTAATCGCGAAGCTTTTTCTCCATCTCCGGATCATTAGCCGGTAGATTGTTTTCAGCTTTGCTCAACAGCAACATTTCACGAACCCAGGAGTTGATGAAATTCTCCGCACGTCGGGTGCTGTCTTCCGAAGTTAATCCCGCAGGAATTGCCGATGCTAAATCAATTTCATAAAGGTTATAACCGTAAACTGTTGCAATCACCTTTCCGTTGTCCAGCACTTCTTCAGCCGGTTCATCGTTGCATGCGAGCATAAAAAAACAAACCAGCGTCATCAATAAGATGACGCCGGTTCGCTTATATGGTTGCCTGCTTTTCGTTGATTGCATGCTTCGGTTATTTCACCATCTTCAACACTTCACGGTCGACTGTAACAGCATATTTTGCCTTCAGGCTTGCGATCCACTCTTTATCGAGCTGATTCTGGTAATCTGTAGTTACAGCACCGCGTGCTTCCTGCAATGTTTTCGGACGGGATGCTTCGACATGATCAACCACCACAAATTTCACGCGGTTGTCTACCATTTCATTCTTCGATGTTCCTGCTTTCCAGTTACGGTCAACAATATCGCTTTCACCTTTCGCATACAACTTATGTTCTGCTGTAACGTTGAGCTGTGAATCTTTGTTCAGTGCATCAAGGATTTCCTTCATTGTTTTCTTCTGCTTTAGCATCTTACGAACCTGTTTCGCAGTTGCTGCATCTTTACAAGAATAAACCGTTGCATCAGCCCGCTCAGGAAGCATGTACTTCATCTTGTTCTGCTCGTGGAATGCGCGAAGTCCAGCTGTGTCTTTTACAGCTTTCGACCACACTTTTTTGTCCATGAGGTCAAACAACAACATACCATCGCGGTATTCCTGCATCAGATTTTTGAAATCAGGATATTTTCTTTCAAGCTGCGTGTCTTCGTAAGCAACACACGATTCTTCCACCCAATTCTTGTAAGCAGCATCCACTGTAGAAGGAATCTCGTGTTTCGCTCCACGCACCTGGTGCGATTCGAGCCATACTGCAAAATCCTGCTGCGTGTAATTCTTACCAGCAAGTGTGAACATCGTTTTGTTCAGCGCCAATGCCTTTTTCGACGACCATGCACCTTTGAAGTAAGTCGTGTCAACTACTTTGTAGAATTCCTTCACTGTCGCAGGATATTCAACAAATCCGTTTTCTGATTTCACACGCGCAATCAAAGAGCTACGTCCCTGCATTGCACGCTGATCGCGGCCAACACGTTGTTTGATCTCAGGTTTTGCCTGTTCAAACGTTGGGAAAGGTTCTTTACGAACGCGCTTGATGATGTGCCATCCCCACGCAGTTTTCACCGGCGCAGAAACTTCTCCATCACTCGTCAGGTCGAATGCTGCTTTCTCGAATGGAGCCGGCATTTCATACAAACCGAACTTTGGAATCTCTCCACCTTTAGCAGCAGAAGGTTTATCGTTAGAGAACTGACGTGCAAGTGTTGCGAAATCTTCTCCGGCCTGAACTTTAGCGTAGATCTCGTCCACTTTTGCTTTTGCGTTGAGCGAATCCTGCAACGGCGCACCGGCAGGACTATTGATCATGATGTGCGAGACAACAATTTTTCCGGCAGCCGGACGACGGCCAGCAACCAACACGAGGTGATAGCCAAACTTAGTTCGTGCCGGTCCACCCAATTTTCCAACCGGCGTATTGTACACCAGCGTTTCGAACGGATAAACCATCGAGAATGCTGTAAACCAACCGAGATCTCCACGATTCGACAATGCAGATTTATCTTCCGAAGCAACGTATGCAACTTCATCAAACGGAGCTGGCTTATTTTTAAAACGGCGTTCGAGGTCTCGCAAAGGATTTACTAACGCATTTACTTTCGCAACATCCTGTGCAGGTGATTTTGACGTGATGTTCCATTTCGTTTTGAGTTTCGATTCGTACTCGCCGATTAGCTTCAACGTTGGTTTGCCATTCAAAAGGTTCTGGAGAATCTGAACGCGTGTGTAAGCGATATCAGTGTCTTTCGGCAAAGCAGTTTCTTCGCACAACACGAGGATGTGACTTGCGCGCACATCTTCTTTCATGCGAACGTATGCTTCCATGAGCAAACTGTCGTTCACCTTGCGATCTGTGAGGTATTGCAATGAAACCTGGCGGCGATATCCTGCGAGTTCATCGCGGAATGCAGTTGAAGAATCCATCTTGAGTTCTTCAGCTTCCTTCACTTTCATTTTGAACGTGGTGAAGAGCTCGAGGTAATTTTCAACGGCTGCAGGATTGTGTGTTGTGTCTTTGTTATTCTTCTTATACACGTAGTTGAACTCAGAAAGACGAACCGGGGAACTCCCGATAGTCATCAAAACTGGATCAGCAGGGTCTGCTGCTGGTTTACCAACTGCAACTTGTGCGTAAGAAGTGCCGGCGAGCACGAAAGCGGTCGCCAGAGTCAGAAAGAAGCCTTTTTTCATAGGTGGCATGCGGATTTTGAGGTGTCAAAAGTACTCATTCCCCCCCTATACTCAACCCGAATTAACAAGGTTTTTGCCCTCATATGACGCGTTTTTCTACCTTTGGGACACCCAAACCAAAAAATCAATCCCTGCTATGAAACTACGCTATGCCGTTCTTCTGCCGGTTGTACTCCTTGCTGCCTGCGGGAATGACAATACAGTTGTTGAGAATACCGATACCGGGAATCTCGACACTAACGGAACTGTGGAGATCATCGAAACGAATTCTTCGCTGCCAACTCCGTTCCGTGTTGCTGCAATGTTTAAACGTTCTGACCTCAGTTACCTGCCGGGAATCACTTACGACGCAGCGAAGTCTTCGCAGTATTCGACCACCTTCCAGTTGGCACAGATCATGGGCGTTTACAGCGCAGACATGGCTTACAGTGTACTCAATAAACAAACGCAGCAAGGTCAGACTTACCTGAAAGTTGTTCGCGAAGTTGGTAACAAGATTAATCTCTCTACAGTGTTCGATCAGTCGGATCTTTTCGATCGCTTCAACAACAACATGGAGAACGAAGATTCTATCGGAGCTATCGTTGCTGAGATTCAGTATCAGACCGACATGCAGTTGGAAGCAAATCAGCAGAACGAATTGTACGGAGTAATCTTCGCAGGTGCTTGGATTGAATCGATGTACATCGCCGGCGAAGTTTACAAGAAAGAAGAAAACGAGAATGTGGTACAGGCTTTGTTTGAGCAGATGGCAGTTCTCAGTTCGATCACTTCAGAATTGAAAGCATACGAGGCAAAAGATCCCGGCATCACAGGTTTGCTCACGGAGCTTGAAGCGTTACAGGTACTGTTTGATGGACTTCCATCAGTGAAAAAACTGGATGAAAATCCTGATCTCGATTTCTCGGATGTGAAACCTGAAAAAGGTGAAATGGACCCGCTGATCAAAAAGATCGGTGAAATTCGTGCAAACATCATTAAAGGATAAGCGAAAACCCCCACCCTATATGAAAACCATGAAACGATTTTTTATGTTGATTCTGCCGGTGATGGTGATCGTTGTATCACTAACCAGTGCAGCCATTCAGCAGGCAGTAACCTGCGATCAGAAAGCATTGAAAGATGCAGCGCGTGAGAAACTTGATCCGTTCAAATATGATTCGGGAAAAGTGACTCAGCTCCGTTACAAAAACAAAGCGCAGATAAAAGAGATTGAAGTTCCTGTGTTCATCGGCGAAAAATATCGCATGGTGTTCAACGCAACAGCGGTTTCGAAAGATGTAATCATCTCAGTGTACAACAAAGACAAAGAGACGAAGAACCGCAAGGTGCTTTGGACCAGCAAAGGATCTGATCCCGGAACTAAAATGCACGTGTTCGAACCTGACAATGCGAAGTTCAAGTTCTACGTTGACTATGATCTTCCTGCAGTGGCAGATTCTATTGTGCCGCAGGAGTGTATTGTGTTCATGCTCGGATATAAATAGATGGGAGACGGGCCCTTCGGCTACGCTCAGGATGACAAGTTAAATCACAAACATATTTGCGAAGCGCGATTCAAATTTTTGAATCGCGCTTTTGTTTTTCAGTATTTGTCATCCCGAGCGTAGTCGAG
>CAYUTR010000136.1:0-12085 GCA_964447465.1 uncultured Chryseobacterium sp. | reverse complement strand
GTGTTCATAAGCTACGGGTGAGCGCAATGAAACTGGAAGGGGATTTGGAGAAGAACTTCGGAAAACCAACTATTCACAGGAGCAAGGAACTACTTAATCGTCCGCTTGAACCGGTTGGAAATCACTCGCCCGGAATACAGACGGCAGATCAGAACGAAATTTATTTCGCTCAATGGAGTTTTGATGATGGAAAGATTATCGCACTGCGCGTTTCAACGGATTTATCACCGGGAAACAGAATCAATGCACCTGCCAATCAGCAAACGCAGAAATCGGAGTCGTACGAATTCGAAATTACTGTGACAAGGCCAACGCCACTGGGAATGTGGGACTTCGAAGTTGGATCCAGCACTGCGAAATTCGAACACAGGCACCCCGGGATATTAGGATATTTTGGTGTAGAGCACATTTATGTGATAAGCGATTCCGCTACCTCTACTAATGCATATTGGCAGTTTGCGTTTAGAAAGGATTCCCTGGTTGCATTTCACTACAGGGTGTATGCCGGAATAGCTGACGGAGCGGAAAGCGACAGTGCAGCTTATCTTATATTGAGATTAAAAGCGGCAAAACTTTTTGCAGAAGGAAATTCGGCGTTTGGTATTGCCGGTAATGCGTGGACAGAAATACCAGTGAAGTACGTTGATCATGATCGGCATGTGGCATACAGTTTACATTACGTTCATACCAAATGGAACACTCCAAATGGTAATGTAATCATGATCATGGATGAAATAGGAGGAGGGAAGAATCCGTCGGCAGTTTTTATTCTCACCGTTGTATTCGGATATGACGAGTAGACTTTCTCTTGTTGAGTTAGACTTCTTTTAGTACAAGTTCAGCAACCTCTTCACCAGTCAACGATCCCAATGCAACACCCATTCCGCCCATTCTTACCGCACAGAATACACGTTCTGCAATCTTTCGCACGATAGGAGTTTTGGTTTTACCAACGCCCATTGTTCCGGCCCAACGCATGTCAATCGAGTAATTTATTCCCGGGAGAATCATCGTTTGCAATAAATCTTCCAAACGATCCTGAACCAGGTTGGTCAATGCGTGTTCGGTTGTACGTTCACTGGTGAAATCAAGATTTCTTCCTCCACCAAACAAAACGCGGTTGCCTATATTCCTGAAATAGTAATATCCTTTCTCGTAATGAAAAGTTCCGCGCAACTTCAATCCCGGAATTTCATTGGTAACTAACACCTGCGCACGCGCCGGCTCAACATCTTCTTCGGGCAACAACTGTTTTGCAAATCCGTTCGTGCAAATAATCAGTTGTTTTGTCTCGATGGTGAATCCATTCCTGGTGTGAATCGCAAGATGGTTGTCTTCCTGTGTGAACCGCAGTATTTCCAATCCGTTCATCAGCTTCACGCCAGCCGTTTTCGCTTTCTCCAGCAATGCACTCATCATGCGTCCCGTATCAATCTGTCCTTCGCCGCGATTGTGAATCATGTGTTTCACTTTGCCCAATCCGAACGAAGCAATTTTATCACTCGCATCAGCGTACACATCAGAAAATCCGGTGATAGGTTTGAGCTGCTCATTGAACCAACTCATTTGCTCAGCGCATTTCTGAAATTCGTCAGCAGAATCAAATACTTCGTATCCGCCGAGCATTTCCAGCTTCATGTTTGCATCACCAACGTTCTCACGAAGGCGTTTCAGGCCGCGGTAACGTTTTTCCACCAGACTGAACACGTCATTCTCGCTCAGATGCGAAAGGTCATCCATCAGTTCAGTGATACTACCGTAACAGGCAAATCCGGCATTTTTTGTGCTCGCTCCCGAAGGCAATGCGCCTCGTTCAGCAACCAGAATATTTAGTGAAGGATTCTTTTTCTTCAACGCAAGAGCTGCGTTCATTCCAACAATACCGCTGCCCGCAATCACCACATCAATTCCCTTCAGGTATTGATCGCGCTCCCAATAACTCAATAACGATACGGCCATACTGCTTTTGTTCGTCGGTAAAAGTAGGAAAGTTACGTGGAGAGGGAATGAGGAATAGGGAACCTGGAATGAAGTGTAAATCGGCTGATAACTTGTTAGGAAAACACGTCCAAAATATGCGCAAGCGAAACAACTAATCGGGTCGATTTTACGTATTAGGTATGCCGGAAAGTGCTGACCGGAACGATGGCATGGAAAATGCCTGATTGTCAACGTCTCTAACAGTCCAGATTTTGGGTTTTTTCGGGATTTTCAGCGATCTTTGCACTCCTCTGTTTAAGACCGGGGAGCAAACACATTAGAGCCATAATTACTGCAAAACACGCATGCCGCTAAAGCTACTTTCCCTTCATAGGATTTTAGGAGCATTTCTATTGTTCCTTGTCTTCTGTTTACCTGCAGATGTTGCGGCGCAGGATATTAATACTGCGCCCGATTGGCAATTCAGGTTCGGAGGCAAGGTCACCGAATTCAATGAGAAAAAACAGAAGGACCTTGCGCTGGAAGGAGCAGTCTGTACGCTCCTGAAAGGCAGTACACAGGTTCAGCAAACTGTTACGAACAATACCGGGAAATTCAAGTTCATTCTCGATCCGAATAACGAGTATACTGTTACGATCACTAAAGCCGGGTACATCACAAAGCGTTTTACGATTTCCACTTACAATGTTCCGGTGGAACGTGCTGAGGCTCCATTCGTAGAATTCGATGTAGAAATTGGCTTGTTCAAACAATTTCCCGGTCTCGATTATTCCTGTCTCAACAAACCAATCGCGAAAATTGCTTACAATCCAGCGAAAGACATTGACGATTTCGATTACGACAAAGTTTATACCTCAACTGTTCAGGCCTGCATCGACGAATTGAAACGTCTCGAAGCAGAAGCGCGTGCAAAACAAAAGCTGTACGAAGCTGCTATAGATAAAGCAGATAAACTTTTCGGTCAGTCGAACTGGCAAGGCGCAAAAGATGCTTATAACGAAGCCCTCGGATATATTTCTACGGAACAGTACCCGAAAGATCAGATCATCAAGTGCGATGAGAAAATGGGACTTAGTGCGCAGTTAGAAGCCGACTATAAAGCTGCTCTTGCAGAAGCAGATCGATTATTCGCCGCCTCTGATTGGGTGGGCGCCAAAGCGAAGTATCAACAAGCTTCAGGACTAAAAGTAGCAGAACAATATCCGAAGGACCAGATTGTAAAGTGCGACAATAATGCTACCGCAGCGGGGAAGAAGTTAGATTACGACAATGCGATTAAGGACGCAGATGCAAAATTTGCGGCTGGCAATTGGGAAGGTGCGAAAGCGAAATACCAGGAAGCGTCGAATATGATGACACTGGAGCCGTATCCGAAGAATCAAATCATCAAGTGTGACGCAGAAATTGCAAAAGCGGCAAACAAAGCAAAGTACGACGCAGCTATTCTGGATGCCGATACAAAATTCAAAGCCGGTGATTTCGCGAATGCAAAAACGAAATATCAGGAAGCATCTGCGCTAATCATAACGGAACAGTATCCGAAGGATCAGATCATCAAGTGTGATGGTGAAATTGCAAAACAAGGAGTACAGCAGAAATACGATGCGGCGATTAAGGATGCCGACGTAAAGTTTGCGGCAAATGACTTCGCGAATGCAAAGACGAAGTACCAGGAAGCATCGGCACTGAAAAATACAGAACAGTATCCGAAAGACCAGATTGTGAAGTGCGACAATGGGATGGCAGGTGCTGAACTCCAGAAAAAATATGATGCTGCAATTGCAGATGCAGACCTGAAGTTCAAAGCTGCAGATTTCGCTGGAGCGAAAGTAAAATATCAGGAAGCCTCGGGATTGAAATCTACAGAACAGTATCCGAAAGATCAGATTGTGAAGTGCGATGCTGAGATTGCAAAAAAAGGTTTGCAGGAACAGTATGACGCAGCGATCAAAGCAGCCGATGCGAAATTCAATACGCAGGATTTTGCGGGTGCGAAACCTAAATATCAGGAAGCTTCGAATCTGAAGTCGACAGAGCAATATCCAAAAGACCAGATTGCGAAGTGTGATGTTGAAATTGCGAAGAAAGGTTTGCAGGAGAAGTATGATGCGGCGATAAAAGATGCTGATGTAAAATTCGCCGCTGCTGATTTTTCCGGGGCAAAGACGAAGTATCAGGAAGCTTCAGGTCTGAAAGGAACGGAACAGTATCCCAAAGATCAGATTGTGAAGTGCGATGCTGAGATTGCGAAGAAGGGTCTGCAACAACAGTACGATGATGCGATCAAAGCTGCCGACTCTAAATTCGGTACTTCCGATTGGGCAGGAGCGAAGGCAAAATATCAGGAAGCTTCTAATCTGAAATCAACAGAACAGTATCCAAAAGATCAGATTGTAAAATGTGATGCTGAGATTGCGAAGAAAGGTTTGCGGGATCAGTACAACACCGCAATTAAGGATGCGGATATAAAATTCAAAGCAACTGATTGGACCGGCGCGAAAGCGAAGTACATGGAAGCGTCTGCACTGATAGATGCAGAGCAGTATCCGAAAGATCAGATTGTAAAATGTGATGCAGAGATTGCGAAGAAAGGTATTCAGGAGCAGTACAACGCATTGATTCTTGATGCGGACGCGAAGTTCAAGGCTACTGATTTCTCTGGTGCTAAATCAGTTTACCAGCAGGCGTTGGATCTGAAGTCGGCTGAAGCTTATCCGAAAACACAGATCACAAAATGTGATGCGGAGATTGCGAAACTCGGCGTTCAGCAACAATATGATGCAGCAATCAAAGATGCAGACGCGAAGTTTGCTTCATCAGATTGGGCTGCAGCGAAAACGAAATATCAGGTAGCATCGTCACTCAAAACTTCAGAAGCATATCCCAAAGGTCAAATCACGAAGTGTGATGCGAACATTACTGCTGATGCAAAGAACAAGCAGTATACTGATCTTATTGCAAAAGCCGATTCAAATTTCAAAGCAACGAATTGGGCGGGAGCAAAGTCACTTTACCAGCAGGCGTCAGGTTTAAAGGTTGCTGAAGTTTATCCGAAAGACCAGATTGTGAAATGTGATGCGGAAATTGCTAAAGTCGGCAAAGAACAGCAGTACAAGGACCTGATTGTAAAAGCTGATGCGAAATTCGCATTAGCAGACTGGTCAGGGGCAAAAGCAATTTACCTGCAGGCAACGGCTGTTAAGGCAGAAGAACAGTATCCGAAAGATCAGGTTACGAAGTGCGACGACAACATCACTGCTGGCAAGAACGCTGCTTACAACAAGATCATTGTCTCTGCCGATTCACTATTCAAACTTCCTGATTACGTTGCTGCTAAAGCGAAATACAAAGAAGCTAACACATCACGTCCGCTTGAGGCTTATCCAAAGGACCAAATGGCGAAGTGCGATGTGGAAATTGCAAAGCTGGGAGTTCAGCAGAAGTATGACGCTGCGATAAAGGATGCAGATGCGAAATTTGCCGCGAATGATTTTACAGGAGCAAAGACGAAGTATCAGGAAGCTTCAACACTGAAGGTGGCGGAACAATACCCGAAAGATCAGATTGTGAAGTGTGATGTGGGCATCGCGAACCTCGGCACTCAAGCCAAGTACGATGCCGCGATCAAAGCTGCCGATGCGAAGTTCAAGCTGAACGATTGGGCCGGAGCGAAGGTTGAATATCAGAAAGCACTCGGAATCAAAGCAGGCGAAGAGTATCCTACGAATCAAAGTAAGATTTGCGATGATAACATTGCAGCTGCGGCGAACAGAAAATACACGGATGCAATTGCTGATGCCGACAAGAAATTTGATTTGGGTGACTGGACTGCAGCGAAAGCAAAATACCAGGAAGCTTCTGCGATGCGTATCACGGAACAATATCCAAAAGAGCGGATTGTATTGTGCGATCAGAACATTAAGAATGATGGAGTTGAGAAAACTTATCTCGCGACAATTGCTGCTGCTGATGTGAAGTTCAAAGCATCGGATTGGGCAGGCGCAAAAGCGAAGTACAACGAAGCACTTGGTCTGAAAGCAGGTGAGCAGTATCCGAAGGATCAGATCAAGTTGTGCGATGACGCTATTGCAAATGCTGCCGGTCTTGAAGCAAACTATGCTCGTAAAATTGCGACTGGCGATTCTGCATTCAAGACAGAAGACTACGAAACCGCAAAATCGAATTACGAAGGTGCGTTGACATTGAAGCCTAAGCAATCGTATCCGCAATCGCAGCTCGATGAAATCAACAGAAGGCTTGGTGTAATTGATGCTGCAAACGCAAAAGATGCGAAGTACCGTGCAACGATTGCAAAGGCGGATAGCTTGTTTGCCTTGAAGGAATTCAAGACGGCGAAGGTTCAGTATCAGTCGGCATCTACACAACGACCGGCCGAACAATATCCAAAAGATAGAATGGCACTATGCGACACTGAAGAATCAAATCGTGTATTTGAAGCAGCGAAGCAGAAACGTTACGATGATCTGATCAAGAAGGCTGATGCAAAATTCGCCGCAGGTTCATGGGCTGATGCGAAGAAGCTGTACCAGGATGCATTAAAAGAAAAGCCGGTTGAACTTTATCCGAAACAGCAGATCGAGAAGTGCGACAAGAAACTGAATCCAACTGCAAAAGCAGATACAGCACGCACTCCTGAACAGATCAAAGAAGATTACCGTAACGATATTGCGAAAAGTTATCCTCAGGGTCTTACACAGATCGAGGAGAAAGACGGTGGCAATACAACCATCAAACGTATCGTAGTTATCGGTGAACACGGATACATCTACACAAAGAAGATATACACGTGGGGCGTATTCTACTTCAAAGACGGCGTGCAGATTTCTGAAGGCACGTTCAACAACGAAACATCGCCGAGCTATATTCAGCAACAGCAAGCGGCTGGCTCGAAATAGTCAATACGCAATGCGCAATAAATTCTCAGTTTTTCTGGACACAAAAATACATTGCGAATTGCGCATTGATTATTGCGAATTGCGCATCGTTCTCGTAAAGCGGAAATAAACTCCCACACTTGCATTCGGTGCCATCGCTACAAATTTCTCCCGCAAGCTGAAGCAAGGATTCACACCGAACGATGAGAATGCAGTAATTCCCGGATAGATTTCGTAGCCTGCAAATAAGTGAGCCGAGACTCCCACAATATGCACGGCTTTTCCCGGGGCTGTTCGCGTTTGTATGTCTATGCGCGAACTGTCTTCAATGCACTCGTCTGTTGTGGGATCACGGTGCGACCATATGTCTGTATACGCTGTTACTTCCGGTCCGCGAAAACTACTGATTACGTAAACGCCGACACCATAGCCATAACTTACTTTGCTGCGTTCAGTTGCGAATTCCACTCCCGGATTAATACGTAGATAGCTTTGCTCGCGCGCAGTTGCGTCCAATTCAAAATGATCAATGCAATCGTTGAAGATGTTGTCGAGACCGTGATAGTCGACATGGGCAGACTCAATCTTGCCCCATCCGAGGATTAAAGTTCCGCGCAATTTCGGATCACCGATATCGAATCTGAAATTCAGATCAATTCCATGGGGTTGCATAGATTCGCTGTGAACATTGGTCGGATTGAAAAAACCGGTATTGTATCGCTGGTAACGATACGATAAACCGACTTCATAACGTCCGGGACTCTGCGCCAGTAATCCGGTTGTAAAAAATAATAAAGCGCATGCAATGTGTAGGGATGTCTTCATGTTTTAGTAAGGTTTATACCGCGGTGGCGCGAAGATCGCGAAGGCGCGGTGTTGTTTGTTGCCGTACTAAGGATGAATGCAAGCTAGCAATTACATAACCAGATACAATGACAAAGCCGCCACTTGTACAAGACAAATGACGGCTTTGTAATATTCGAATGGTTTAAGCCTTTACAAGAGTCGGTTTCCAAACGCGAATTGCGTGAAAGGCACCGAACAGAACGCCAGTGTAAACGAGTTGACTGAGAAGCGAATTATTCAGATATGGAATTCCTGCCGCGATTGACTGATAAAGTCCGGTCCAGTTCTGGGCATAGAATCCATCCGGTACGAAGAATCCAACCACCCACATTGCTGAGTTGGTGATCAGAAAGAATAACATCACGGCGATAAGACTACCACCAGTAATTGTAATAACGTTCTGACGATCGCGGATTACCCAGCCGATCATCGTAGTTAACGCAATCGCTCCGTAAACGGCCCACATTGTATTGTGAAAGCCAAGGAACAGATCAGTGATGAACAGAGCCGCAGCCGGAATAAGAAGACTCAGCCAGCGATTGGACATCGTTGCGCCTGCGAACAATGCCATTGCACCAACAGCTGTGAAGTTTGAAGGATGCGGGAGAATGCGGGTCATCGCTGCAATTGCAATTGCGGTGACAACAAAAATCATTCGTGGCGATAATACCTTGTTCATAATCGATGGATTTGAAGCAAAATTAAGCAATTATTCAGAAACGGCACCGGGGTCTTTCTTCATTGTTTGAGCCCGTGCTTCTTCCGTGCTTTCTTCAGTCTCTTTCGCGCATCCTTTTCTGCCTTCTTTTCCAGCTTCTTTCTGGTCTTTCCTTCACGATCGCTTGGATGCGTCTTCGCATTCTTGTACTCGTTCGTAGGTCCTTCGTTGTGTTTACACGATACGAAGACCAGCGAGAAAATGAGGAATGCGTGGATGAGGTACTTCATATGCTAATAACGGTTCAGGGACAAAATAAATACATTCAAAGCAGTGAAATTATCACAACTGCGTCGAGTTCTTCACAATCGGGACTGCTAAATAGAATCAGAATAGTGATCGCGAACTAAAGTATTGCCCTCCATTTTTGTCGGCGAAGTTTAAACTTTCCGTTCTCTACGAATGTCCATTGAACAGTCCTCGATCCCCAACCGATGTACTTCGTAATAGTCCGGGTCTTTCTAACTCTGTTTCCCGATTCAGAATATTCAGTTCTCTTCTCCACGTTTTTTTTGCGATTCCCGCGCTGCGTGTAAACCTCTTTCAACTGTCCATCCGGGTAGTAAAGATTGTATCCATACCACTTTCCATCATGCGTTTGTTCCTGCCTGAATATCTGTTTACCGGACACCACGTATTTGACAGGACAATGGTTAGTCATCATGCTGAGATCGACAAACGTTCCATATGTGGCGTCGGGATCAGTCAGTTTCCAACCGCAGGTTGCTTCGCTGTCGTGTGTCAGAGGAATTACATAAGCCATCCGTTTGGAAAGCGTATCTCCCAGATGAACATAACCACCATAGTAGAACAAATGCTTGATCGTATCACCAGCATGGAACTGGAGCGATTCGCCTTGCGTTGATTTTCCTCCGGTACAGATTTGCGTTATCCAGACATCCATCCAACAGTAAATCGTTCCCAAGTCGTTCTGAACAGGAGAAATTTCATGGTAGAGAACCTGCCCGTAAACGATTACTTCGGATCGGGCGAACAATGAATCGAATCTTGCATCAGCCGAAGCGAATTCAGGGAACAGAAGGAGTAAATACAGAAGTATTATGCGCATGATGTCTGACTTAACCTTGGGTAGCGAAAACGTCAATGAAATAGTGGAATCCGGGTCCTTTGTCTACTGAAGCAGCGCTTTCCATCGCGTTTGAAACACCATTTAATTGTCTTGATTGATCCTCTCTGTTGCTTTACTTTTATTCTATCGATATCCGTTACTTGTCCGTTCGAGCTGTATTTGGTCCTGCGACTATAACTAACATGCCGTTTTCCTTTTCTGTCGAATGACATCACTAACACACTATCTGCTGTGTACTGTGAGGTTCGCTCCCATTTTCCATACTTCTCCTGTATAATTATCGGAAACGGCAGGTGAGCTTCCGGATTTTTTCTCACACAGTATTCCGAGAATAAACTGGTGTCGGAAAATGCTGCGTAATCGCGTTCTACATTCTGCATATAGTAGTTTTTGTGCGACACTGCCATCACAGGTAAGAACAACAAACTATCTGTTGGAAAACGGAAGTTTGAATCAGTAGTGTTGAATCGCACATTATAAATCGTGCTACCGGCAGTTGGAGGCGCCGTATCGCTTACTGTATTCCAATTAGCTACACACACCTGAGTGATGACGATATTACAATAGTGAGCAGTCACGCCTCTATTCCACGAGCTGGTAGAAGTGCTGTCCGACAGCACCTTTCCAATGATCAGGAAATCACAGCGTAAAACCTGTTCATCAAGCTGAGCGCATAAAGTGCCCGAACTCATGAGATAAAATAGTCCTATAACAAGGAATTTTCTCACCGAAAATATTGGGTTGACTACTTATCCATCTTCAAACTATGCCCAAGCTTATCTCTCTTCGTTTCGAGATACAGCTTGTTATGTTTGTTAGACGCAATTTCGAGTTCAACGTTGTCTACGATTTCAAGGCCGTAACCCATCAATCCAACACGTTTCTTCGGATTGTTCGTCATCAGCTTCAATTTGCTCACGCCGAGATCGCGTAGAATCTGTGCACCAACACCGTAATCGCGTTCGTCTTCAGCAAAACCCAGTTCAATATTTGCCTGCACTGTGTCGCGACCTTGCTCCTGGAGTTTGTACGCTTTCAGTTTGTTCAGCAATCCTATTCCACGACCTTCCTGGTTCATGTACAGAATTACACCTTTGCCGGTTTTCTGGATCATGTCCATGGCTTTATGCAACTGCGGACCACAATCGCACCGACACGAACCGAAAATATCTCCTGTCATGCAGGAACTGTGTACGCGAACGAGAATCGGTTCATCACTTTTCCATTCTCCTTTGTAAATCGCGAGGTGCGGCTGACCCGTTGGAAGGTGCGTGTAGGCAACCATCTTGAAGTCGCCGTAATCTGTTGGCAACTCAACTTCAACTTCACGGTGAATATTCGTTTCGGTCTTCAGGCGATAAGCGATCAGATCCTTGATAGAAATTATTTTCAGATTGAATTTCTTCGCGATTTCCAGAAGCTGCGGAAGACGCGCCATTGATCCGTCTTCATTCATGATTTCAACCAACGCACCTGCAGGTTCGAAGCCTGCGAGTCGTGCAAGATCAATTGTTGCTTCAGTGTGACCGGTTCTGCGCAAAACACCTTCGCGCTTAGCACGCAATGGAAAAATATGTCCGGGCTTGCCGAATTCTTCTTTCTTAATCGTAGGATCAATCAACGCCTGAATTGTTTTCGCGCGATCGTGCGCAGAAATTCCAGTCGTGCATCCGTGCCCTTTCAGATCAATTGAAACTGTGAAGGGCGTTTCATACGTTGCTGAATTCTCTTTCACCATCAACTGCAGCCCGAGTTCATCAGCACGATCTTCTGTAATGGAAGCACAGATCAATCCACGTCCATGAGTTGCCATGAAGTTGATGACCTCTGGCGTTACGTTTCTTGCGGCAGTAATAAAGTCGCCCTCGTTCTCACGATCCTCATCGTCGACCACAATTACCACTTTCCCGGCCTTGATTTCTTCAATCGCCTCTTCTATCGAATTCAGCACTTTTTGCGACATTTTATTCCAGCTATATAGAAGTACAAAGGTACTGATAAGATCGTGAAGGCGGTTCGTGAACCGTAAGCACTAATCGTTGGTTCTGCTTGATTTTTGCCATTATTCGACATTTTCTGAGGTCAGTATTATACCTGCGATGTTTCGTGAAATGTGACCATGGTGATAGACCTATTCAGTACCTTAATGCCGATGAAATCCGGACGCTTTCCGTCAGGATTCACGAATTCAAAAAAAAGAAAAATAGATTCGGATGAGTAAAAAACTTGTACTTCTCTCGGTAAGTCTGCTTTCAATTCTTGTAGCGCAGGCTCAAAATGGTCGCACTTTTGCGGTCGAATTTTCTTCGGGGTCACAAATTTTAGAAACCCAGACAGAAGCTTTAACCGGCACAGCAGAATTGATGAATGGTAGATACTATCGCCATGTGCATTTCAATTCACTTCCGGATTTTGCCACGAGGATGCAGATGGAAAAAGAAGGAATCACCCTTCTCAATTTCATTTCCGGGATGACGTACACGGCTTCTCTGCGAAGTGATGTAAAATTTCCTTTGAACGCTTCGTATGGTGTAAGCAGCATGTCGCTCATCAATGCAGATTCTAAAATGCATCGCGAACTTTCCATCGCTTTGG
>CAYUTR010000135.1:6145-12117 GCA_964447465.1 uncultured Chryseobacterium sp. | reverse complement strand
CCGTCCTCACGAAAAATCGGTTTGCCATTTACATCGAGCTTCGACATATTGCTGCGATGAATTTCATCAAACACCTCTTCGATTTTGTGCTGCAATCCGTGACGCAAAATTGTACCGAACGCGATGTAGAGAACATCTCCTAACGCATCAGCAATTTCAACAAGATCACCGCGCTTACACGCTTCGAGGTATTCTTCATTCTCTTCTTTGAGAAGATTGAAGCGAAGTTCGGCTTCCGCTGGTGGAATTTCTCCGGTTGGAACGTGACGATTACCAATCAGAAATACGTCATGAAATTCTCCGACGTGATTGATCTTGGAAAGCAACGCCCCGGTATATTGTTTTGTCTCGCTCATGGAAGTGGATGATTAGAGCGCAAAAAAACGAATCCGGCTGCAATGAAACAAGTTCATTTCAGCCGGACGAAACAACTTTTTAAAACTATTTATTATTTCGGTTTAACCGGTGTTTGCGCTTTGCGTGCGTCGTACTCCTCATTGAGTGCGAATACAACATCAGCTGTTACATCCAGACTGTCGTTCGCGTAAATGATTGGCATTCCAGTTCCGTACATCATGATGTAGTCAATTCCCTTTGAAAGCGCGTAATCGTGGAAATACATTGCAATTTCCTGTGAGATCGCATCATTCTTCTGCATCGCAGCGCTTTCAAGGTAAGCAAGGTTTGTCTCCATGCGTTTGAGTTCATCCAATCCGGAGTTGATAGCAGCCTCTTCAATTGTAGCAGCATCTGCCGAAATCGTTCCCATGTTCACCTGATCCTGCAATTTCGAATAGCGGTCCTGTAAATCCTGTGCTTTACGCTGGTAAGCCGCCATCTGACCCTGCATATTTCCTTCCGCTTCCTGAGCAAGCTCAGTATAAGCGTGGTAGTGACTATTGATCGAATCAATATTCACGTACAACACTTTTGCTCCCTGAAGGTTTTTGGGAAGCGTAAATTCTTTATCAGGAGTAGAGTCGGCCTGATTTGCCTGCACTTCTGCCAGATCCTGGCGCGAAGTAAAATGCAGATAAAACAGAATCATGACTGCAATTCCGAGAATAACGGTGATAATGGTATTTGGACTTTTCACAGGTTGGACGATTTACCCGCAAATATAGGGTTATGGCGGGGGTGTACAAACGGCTGAAGAGGTTTCATAACCTATTTTAACGACCTGAATGCCAGTGCGCAGTTCGCAGTTCGCAGTACGCAGTAACATATACCCACTTCGCACTGCTAACTGCGTACTGCGAACTGGGTTACTCTGGTCTTCTAAAGGATAGTGGAATCACCACCGAACAGCGTACCGCAACCCCACCTTTTCTACCCGGCGTCCATTTGGGCATTCGTGAAATCAGGTCTATTGCTGATTCATCGCAACCATATCCCAGACCCTTTTGCACCACGATTCCGGTAAGTTTTCCGTCGGTTTCTATCACGAAGCGGACATTTACAATTCCCGTGATGTCGTTCTGAAATGCAACCATTGGATATTCAAGATTCTTGATGATGTAAGCGTCCATTGCAGCGCTTCCACCGGGAAAAGATGGTGCAACATCAGGATTTTTCACAATCGTGCCTGTACCACCAACGTTTTCTTCGTTGAGGTTTCCATTATTGATCGCGAGACGGATATTTTCAATCGCAGAATCGTTTTCGAGACGCAGACTTTCTCCTTCAGGAGTTTCGTTGATCACAATTCCACCACGCTTGCCAACGACAAACGTATCAATAGAAGTTGCTTCGTCGCCCGGAGAATCGAGTGCAGAGGCTTCCTCCTGCGAATCGTCGGCAAGACAAGACACAAAACACACTGCAATGAAGAGACCGCTAAAAAATTTCATTGTGCGAAAATACGGATAAGGTTGCTATTCTTCCTGTATAAGACTCTTCCCGGTGGAAAGTCACACAGAAGCAAAGAGGAATGAGGGACGGGGAATGGGGAATGGGGAATGGGGGACGCTGATTCTACTTAATCATCAGACTTCTCGTCAAAGCGGTAGTCGATTGTATCCACGTCTGAGATTTCATCTATCAGTCCAACAAAATATTCTGGCTCTTCAATCACCTCTGGTTTGCAGATGAGCTTCTTTGTTGTCGCCGAATCAGGTTGTGCGTGTTTTATAGTTGTATCAGGAACGTAAGCAACATCACCCATTATTTCAGGATCGTATGGCTTAATGCTCGAGCAGGATGCGAAAAGAAAACTTCCGAATGCAATAAATACTGCCGCAGCAAATCGCTGGATGTTAAAAGTAAACCGGATGCGCGACTTCGGAAATGTTGCGACCTGTTCAGCTTTGAATCGTCCGCACACTTTCTGCTCTTTGCGCTGCTCAAGATATTTTGCAATGGTCTTGTTCGACATCTTCGTGAAATCGACAACAATTTTGCAGCACTGATCGCAATGACGACCTTGTTCTTGCGGATTCATCTGCTCCCATGACTCGTGGCAGGGCTCCTTGATGGCAACTACGGGATTACTCATACTTGTGCTATTTTTTGTTTGGAATTCGTGATCCGCAAGCGGATTCATATTCCAGGTTTTGCAGTAAGGATGCAGCCTGAGTACGGTTTCCATAAAAGCTCGTAAAATTTGCAGATGTGCAAATGTGAAGATGTGCAGATGCTGAAATTGCTATCCGCTACTTGTCGGAATCGGAGTTACTCCCTAAGCTGTCAAACTTCTGTTCGGTTTGATCGTCAATCAGAAACTGCGTACGAACAGTTCGACGGCCTTGTTGGGTTGAATCGTTTTTTTTATGCGGCACGCGCTGGTAGTTCGTGTGATAAGCACCTGAAAGCTGACGCCGACAGGAAACCATAAAAACTGAACCGATCATCAACAATGCAACAGCTGCCTTCCATTTTGCATAAAACTTCCATCCTTCATATGAGGTTCCGTCCTGCACCTGGTCCGCACGAAAATGCGCGCAACCAGTTCCTGAAGAGTTCATGTGAGCAATGATTTCTTCATCAGTCATCTTCGTGTAATCCGTGATGACTTTATCACACGAGCCGCAATGACGACCACCATCGACTGGAGTCATTTTATCCCAATTCTCGTTACAAGGGGTTGTAAGGTGAATCATTTCGTATCAGTTTGAGTTGGTTCGATCAACCACTTCACTTGCTTTGTTTTATTGCCTTTCGATATTCCAGGCCCGTAATGATATGCCCGGCCGCGAGTGTGTGTCACCTTTTTACTTCTGCAAGATGTAAAAAACAACGAACCGACGAGTAGCACCGCAACAGCCGCCTTCCACTTAAAGTAGTGTTGCCAACCACCGTACGTTTGCCCATCAGTAACCTGATCAGTTCGAAATTGACCACAAACCACAGTAGACGATGATGCCATAAATTCCAGAATTTCCTCCTCCGTCTTATTGGTAAAATCAGGAAGAATCTTGTTGCACGATCCACAGTGACGCCCCCCTTCAGCAGGTGCCATCTCATCCCAATTTTCGTAACAAGGTGTTGGAAGGTGAATCATTTGTTCGCTTGACTAGATTCTGTATCGGTGAAGAACTTATACTGATTCTTGTGTTTCTTTTTATGACCCTTGGTGATCTTCTTGTGTTGTGCGGTAGCAACGAAACCGGTAGTTCTATTTCTGCTGCTTGCACCCGAGCAGGAAGCCATAAATACCGAACCAGCAACCAGCATTGCCATTCCTATTTTCCAATTCAAGAAATGTTTCCAGCCACCATAAGTAGAGCCATCAGTAACCTGACTTGTCGCGAAGCTTCCACAAGTCACTCCACTTTGAATTGCCTGAATAATTTCCGCTTCCGTTTTGTCCGAAAAATCAGGAATGACTTTACTGCATGCGTCACAATGACGGCCACCTTCAACAGGTGTCATTTTGTTCCAATTCTTTGGACAAGGTGTCGGAAGGTGAATCATTTTGCCTTGTTATTTTTTAGCCATTCGTCTTTCTTCTCCAATTCCTTCTTAGGAATTTTCGCCTCGTCGTCCCAATAAGCAGGACAGTCCGTGAGATAACGGCAACAGCCAGAGAAGTTAACTGCAAATGCAAAGAGTAAAACGGCTGTCAGGAGTCTCAACGGGCAGTATTTGAATAACAATTTACGAAAATCCGGTCAACCTTCACACTTGTCCAACAACCGAAGTTTGAACGACTCCGCACTCTATCTTTGATTTAACAATACCGTCCTGAAAAAGTTCCGTTCCAATATTGCCCTTCTTGCTTCGAAAGCGAAACCTTACTGCGTAAAATCGTGGGAGTGGTTCAAACGTTTCATCAAAACGAAGAAAGGAAAGTTCATCACTGCATTTGTGATCTTTCTCGGGATCTGGTGGTTCTCACTTCCATCACAACTATTTTCTGATCCGACCAGCACCGTAATTCTCGATCGTGATGGAAAATTACTCGGAGCGAAGATTGCAACAGACGGGCAATGGAGATTTCCTGAACGCACAACGGTTCCGTTTAAGTTTGCACAATGCCTGATTCAATTCGAAGACCGGCAGTTCTATAATCATCCCGGAGTGAATCCGGTTTCCATATTTCGTGCGATCAAACAGAATGCATCTGAAGGAAAAGTTGTTTCTGGTGGAAGCACGATTACGATGCAGGTGATTCGTATGTCGCGAAAGAATCCGCCTCGTACGGTTTGGCAGAAAATGATTGAGATTACAATGGCTACGCGAATGGAAGCTACGTACTCGAAAGAAGAAATTCTTTCTATGTATGCTTCTAACGCCCCTTTCGGAAGCAACGTAGTGGGAATTGACGCAGCCGCGTGGCGCTTCTTCGGTCGCGATCCGGAACAACTGTCCTGGGCAGAATCTGCAACACTCGCAGTTTTGCCGAATGCACCTTCCCTGATTTATCCCGGAAAAAATCAGGAGAAGCTGAAAGAAAAACGTGATCGGTTGCTGGAACGGTTAGTTGTGGCTGGGATCATCGATCAGACTACATGCGATCTTGCGAAACAAGAACCATTACCCGGCGCGCCGTATCCGTTACCACGTTTAGCTCCTCACCTGCTCGATCGTGCGATGACCGATGGACACAAAGGCGAAATCGTTCACACATCACTCGATGCAAATCTGCAGGGACGCGTTGCAGAAGTAATCGATCGTCATCACAATCGTCTCGCGCAAAATCAGATTCACAATGCTGCAGCTGTAATCATCGATGTGAAAACCGGTGAAGCAATTGCATACGTGGGCAACACAACTATTCCTGATGGATTCAACGTAAGCGGAACTTCCGATGATCATGGTTATGATGTCGATTGCATACCCGCTCCACGCAGTACAGGAAGCATTCTGAAACCATTTCTGTATTGCGGAATGCTCACCGACGGAATTCTTCTTCCGAATACATTGGTTCCCGATGTTCCAACTGATATCGCAGGATACAATCCGGAAAACTTCAATCTCGATTACGACGGAGTTGTTCCTGCACATAGGGCACTCGCGCGTTCATTGAATGTTCCGGCAGTAAAAATGTTGCAGCAATATCGCGTGGAAAGATTCCATCATCTACTCAACAACATCGGACTTACAACTGTAACACGAGATCCGGATGATTATGGATTGTCGCTCATTCTTGGCGGTGCTGAAGGAACATTGTGGGACTTATCAGGCACATACGCATCAATGGCGCGTACACTCAATCGCTATAACGCAAGCGGACAATACACGAAGAGTGATTTTCATTCGCCGACGTACATGCACAATTCAGATACAACAGAAGTTGCTGCTTTCACCAATGAGAATGGAGTGTACGATGCCGCGGCACTCTGGTGTACGTTCGAAGCGATGGTGGAAGTAGAACGTCCGGGAGAAGAATCTGCGTGGACATCTTATGTTTCGTCCCGTCGCGTTGCATGGAAAACAGGAACGAGTTTTGGTTTCCGCGATGGTTGGGCCATTGGTGTGACACCGGAATATGTTGTTGCCGTTTGGGTTGGAAACGGAAGCGGTGAAGGTCG
>CAYUTR010000135.1:0-6045 GCA_964447465.1 uncultured Chryseobacterium sp. | reverse complement strand
TGACACCGGAATATGTTGTTGCCGTTTGGGTTGGAAACGGAAGCGGTGAAGGTCGCCCGGGATTAATCGGCATCAACACTGCCGCTCCAATCATGTTTGATATTTTTTCTTTGCTGCCTTCGACCTCATGGTTTGCAAAGCCACAGAACGACATGATTCAGATTGCAGTTTGTCACGAAAGCGGATTTCGTGCGCTTGATATCTGCGACGCCGATACAATGTGGGTTCCATCAGCCGGATTAAAAACAAATTCCTGTCCATATCACCGCACGATTCATCTCGATCAAACAGGACATTTCCGCGTTAACAGCAATTGCGATGATCCTTCCACAATGCAACACGTTCCATGGTTTATTCTTCCGCCTACTATGGAATATTATTACAAGACGAAGAATCCGACCTATCAGCCTTTACCTCCGTGGAAAGAATCGTGCATGGGACAATCGTCGCACACAATGGAGTTTGTTTATCCGCGTGAAGAGACACAACTCTATATTCCCATCGAAATCGACGGTAAACCCGGTCGCGCTGTATTTGAAGTGGCACACAGAAATTCCGGCGTGAAAGTTTTCTGGCATCTCGACAATAACTATATCGGTGAAACGACAAGCATTCACCAGTTCGCATTGAATCCAGAGCAAGGGCAACATACGTTGACGTGCGTGGATGAGAACGGGGAATCGATTTCGATGGACTTTGAGATTATCAGTGAGAAAAAGTCAAACGAGGTTCACTAAGTTTTATTGCGTTGTATTTTTTTCATATCTCCGCGTTATACGGAATATGAAATCGCTACTCCCCTTTCTCCTCGTCCTCTCCAACTGCTTTTTTGCATGTGCGCAACATTCTATTTCACGACAGGACGCAGTCAAAAATCATCTTCGTTCAGTGAAACAGACGGAATTCATCAACGGTGAGAACCGTGTGATACGATTGATTCATTACGATGAGAAGGGTCGGATAGTCTCTGATCTGAAGAGCGAGTACACCGACTCAACAACTTCCGTGAAGCACGATACCACAATTTTCTATTCCGACACTTCGTGGACACGAATCAATTTATTGAATCCCTCTGATAGTTCTCATTCATCCAGTCGCTGGGAAGGAACAAAGCGAATGACCATCAGCGAAACATATTCGAAAGGATATGTAAGTGAACGTTTCATCATGATGTCCGATTCACTATACAGCGTTACAATCCACGAACGGCTCGGAAATATTTTCTCTGCCTCCATTATGCGAACCACGAGCAAATACGACGGACAAGGGCGACTCATTGAACGAACATTTCTAGATAGTCTGCACTACGACAAAAGCAAATATGAAATGTCTCGCGAATACTACACCATTACCTATGGTACCCCATTCGTTGAGCAGACGTATTTCAACGTCGTAAATAATGTTGCAACGAAAGACTACAAAATATTTTTTGCAATCGATTCCATGATGGACAGCGTTGTTCGTTACGACAAAAACGGAAAAGTACGTTCCACCGAATCGTATCACAGATATCAGAACAAAAATGATTCACTCATTGTCAGTAGAAACAAAAGAGGCGACACGTTACAGGTGACTCATATCTACAGAAATCCTATGTCGCGTGATATGCCTTATGGCGTTCGCATATTCACCGAAGGTGCGGAGCCCACATCTCTTGAGTCGCGTTTCACGTATGCTGGTCCAATGGTAAGAGCGCAGTTTTTCTACCTGGAAAAGAGCGGCCTCGTGTACGAACAGATAGAAACCGAAGAAGTTGAGCAGGAAGAAATCCGTAGAATTCATTTCCACTACACCTACTATTAGTCGTCTCACACGAAATACGTAGCACTAGACTTCCGATCACTCCGTTACTATGGTATGAAACAGCCTGCGCTCATACTCCCGTTCCTCCTATTGTGGCTCTGCACCAATGCTCAACCCTCAACAGTAAATGAAACCTATCGCACTCACAGCCTTCAAAGTGTTTCCATGTTCAGGATCGTAAACGGAGAGAAGCAACTTGTTGAGCGACAATGTTACAATGAAACCGGACAGAATGTTTCCAGAATGTACGTTACTCATAACCGAAAAGAAAAGGTAATCCAACACGATTCATTTATCATTCATTCACCCGACTACTACTCCTGCATTGCCTTCGATCGAAATCCGGTTTACGATAGCACTAATTCGAGGGTTGTACATGGCACTTGCGACACGTTGATAAAGGATTGTTACCAAAAGGGAAAAGTAGTTTTTCACGATGTCTACATTTCCGATAGTCTTCCACGGAAGCGATACATGGAGACACCAGGAAAAAGGTATAGCGCGACCATCCATACGTGGAATTACGAATACGATGATCAGGGAAAACTCGAGCGGCTCGAAGAAAGCGACACAATTGCCAGTGGCGATCGTCGCACTCTTAAATGGGGATACGGTTATACTGCAACATACGATCCGCAATTTGAACTTCGTATGCACTATACGTTTACAGATTCATCCAGTCGTCTCACGCACGCGACCTACCAGATGAGCGACAATGTATCTCACATCATCGTGATGTACGACGATAAGGAACAACCAGAATCCACATTCAGAGAATCATTTAATGTTACGGGTGAGGATTCCCTTTCCACGCAGCGCGATAAGAACGAAATATTGACGAATAGAAATGTTACGACCTACTCCAGTAACTCAGCGAAAACAGAACATGCCGATGGAACCGGATATATATTTAAAACCGCCGAAAAGTTCTTCGATGAAAATCATTTGATCATTAAACGGGTGGACACTGACCACAGGACCAACGTCGTTGATACGTTCATTTTCGAATACACGTATTTCTAGTTAAAGAGGTACTTCCCTTTAGAATCAACTGTCACTTTCGGAAGTTTCTTTTTCCGCTCGAACCAATCGTATCCTGGTGCGATGTTATCCCAGAATACGTCAATCGCAGCATCTTGCTGGTCTTCCTTAAGTCGCGTAAGATTCGCTGCAGTCAATCGTGCAGGAAAAATGTGAATCGGAATCTTAGATTGTCCTGAGTTTTTTGCTTCAACGCACAAAACGTATAGTTCTTTGATCAGATCATCGGTAATCGGAATGCAACCAATCGTAACACAGTTACCGTGAATCATAATCGCTCCGCCCGGATCGCGTTTACATGCAAAAACTTTGTCGGATGCATTCGGATAGCTCACGCCGAGTGAAATATAAAAGTTGCTATACGGATTGAACACACTCACGTGATAAAATCCTTCCGGAACCTGGTAGTCGCCCTGACAGCGCTTAGGTCCGAGTACTCCTGATGATTCGCAAATCGGATAGGTTGTGTACAATTTCCACGTGGTATCTTTCTTGTTCTTCACCCACAATTCGAGATCTTTCTCTTCCTTGAATCCGCGGATAAAAACTTCGAGCTGATCAACGGCCACATCCAATCGCGACAGTCGGGCCTTGATGCTGTCCCACTTCTCCACGTAAGCAACTTTGACTTTCGCTTTTGCCATTTGCTCTGCACGGAATGTTCCGGCTTTTGCATCGGGAATGCCTTTGCCCGCCGCATCACCCGAAGTGAACAGAATGTAAATTAATAGGAGCATTGCCACACTGGCAACAACATAGCGTGATTTCATTACACTCAAGATAGGAATTCCGCTCCAGTGTAAATCTCGGTTTGAATAACTGTAGGCTTATAGTCCGAATTTGGCCCCTACACCGAGCGAAACGTATGGTGGCAATTGGATGTCGTATTCCATTCCCATCACCTGGTTAGCCGGAAGTGCAAGCAGTGCTTCAAACGTTAAACCGAATGAACTCAGCCAGATATCAGCACCAAGTCCAAAACGGATATTCGGTTGAAAATATCGCTCCTTCTCTTCGACCATCGTGTAGTACAGTGCCTCGTCGTATGTACCCAAAGTTGCTTTCACCGGAATGTAACTTGCACCTGCTCCGGCAAACCCGTAAAATCCTCCATCTGCAGGAGAGCCTCCAAAAAAGAATCGCTTGTAATCGAATCCGATTGCAAACATTGAATAGCGATACTTGACAGGAACCATAATGGAACTCGGACTGGTTGCACTACTGAATGCATATCCGTATGCTTCATCATTAAATGTAACGGGCGTTGTGAAATGAAAACTGAAACGAATCGTTGCGTTTTCTTTTCCCAAAGTAAAGAATGGTGTAAATCCTACTCCCTTTCCTACGCCGAACATGTAATCGAAACTAAGCAGCATACCGATGTCGTTCTGCTCGCCACCACGACCACGTTTTTTCTTCTTTTTCTTGCGGCGCTTCTTCTTCGCGTCTACATCGAAAAAATCCATTTCAGTTCCGAGACCTGCTTTGAATGTCGGAAATTGATAGTTAATCTCGTATCGTTCCTCGGCAATTGCTTGTGCACTTAGCTCGCTGCCGGATACAATAAGTACCAGCAACAAGAGTATCCCTCTTGTCGTTTTCATCTTTAGATTTTAAGTTAATCAGCGCTTAAATGTAATTAAAAGATGTAGGTACAAGTGTTAAATATCAGTCAGTCCGGTTATTGTCCGGTAAACAGCGAAGCGCGAACTATAGATTACCCTACTGGAAGTACGTTTATTTTCTGAGTCCGGCGTAGTGAAGCTGGAATCGAGCTGGCAATTTCAGCTGATAGCGCATCAATTATGCCTCTCTTCAATTGAGCGCGATGAGTTACGATGCTGATTTCACGCACAGGTTCGGGCGACCGAAAGTAACGCACTGCAGCCTGCTGTTTTGGCGATAAAGCCGGAACAGCCAACCACGGAAGAATAGTCATTCCATTTCCCGTCTCAACCATCCTGCGAAGTGTTTCAATACTTCCACTTCTGAATTCAAACGAAGTTCCGTTGGGATTCTCCTTCCTACGTTTACAAAGCTGAAGTACCTGGTTTTTCATACAATGACCGTCAGACAACAACCATACATCATTTGCATCAATGTCCTCCGTTCTCAACTGCTTCTTGCCCCAAAGTGAATGATTCTTCGACAGGTATCCAACGTACGGTTCGTTGAAAAGAAATGTTTCATGTAATTGCGGTTCATCCAATGGTGTTGCAAGAATTCCGGCGTCGAGTGTTTCTTTCTTGAGTTGCTCGGTGATGATGGCTGTTGTCATTTCCTCGACCTCCAGATGTACTCCAGGATATTTCGACGTAAACCTTACCAGGAAGAGCGGAACAAGGTATGGCGCCAGTGTTGGAATTATTCCTAAACGGAAAGTTCCGGCCACTTCACCTCGCGCTGACGAAAGTACTTCCATCAAGCGGCTCTTCTCGCGAATCACAACACGCGCCTGATCGAGAAACAGTCGGCCTGCATCAGTCACACTCACAGGCTGGCGACTTCTATCGAAAATCGTAATACCGATTTCTTCTTCCAGCTTTTTCACCTGCATGGAAAGCGTTGGTTGCGTCACAAAGCATTCATCAGCAGCTGCTACAAAGCTTCCGGTTCTTCCAATTGCCAGAGCGTACTCTAATTGTTGAAGGGTCATAGGTATTACTTATTAATTATCAAATGTAATAAGTTCGAGCTATGTCATGAAATACACGATGCCAACTTTCGCTCGTGAGAACTGAAATTTAGATCTTCATGGTCAATAAACCACAAAGTCGCAAAGACGCAAAGGACCGCTAAGAATTTTTGTGGCAGATTCGCAGAGTAATCAGTCAAACTGGAAACTGGGAACCGGAAACGGGAAACTGATATTAACATTCGAGTGAAGTTGTTCACACCTCACGAATGTAGGTTCCGTCTCGCCTACCTTTGCACAGTGAAGAAGCCATCAAAAATCGCGCGGATCATTCGGAATAAGTACTTGCTGGTAATTCTGGCCCTGGCTGTTTGGCTTTTGTTCTTCGACAAGAACGATTTATTCTCGCAGTGGGCGCGTCGTGCGGAAGTAAAAAAACTGGAGAACGACGTTCAATACTACCACGACGAAATCGATCGCAACAAAAAAGAGATGGAAGAACTTCAGAGCAATCCAATGCTTCTGGAGAAATTCGCGCGGGAACATTATCTCATGCACCGCGATAA
>CAYUTR010000134.1:0-12257 GCA_964447465.1 uncultured Chryseobacterium sp. | reverse complement strand
ATTTCTCCTGCGTTTGTCCAAAGACGCCCGCTTACTTCAGGATGATCAAGCTTTAATCCGCTGTCAATTGTGCCGACAACAATGCTGGGACTTCCTGTTGTAATCGCCCACGCATTTTCCATATCAATGTCACAACCGGCTACAGCATTAGGGCCAAATGTCCCGTCATTATACAGACCCCATTGAAAGTTGTAGAACGCATCGTTCGGTGCAGTTACCTGCGTACCATGCGCGCTCCCGCTGTGATCAAACTCTGCGAACTCAACCGCAGGATTCTTCATGTAATCTGCAAGCGCACTTTTCAGATCGGAAGCCGTTGCGAACTCAATCGTAAAGAAAAATTTATTTGTCTTGCGTCCTGCAGAATGTTTCACAATGTGCTGACCGTTGTATTGACGATTGACAGCATCCGCACTTGAATTACCAATAGAGGAAACATCACCCTGCATATACTTCGGACATGGATCAGAATGAAACTGAACTACAAGTCGGTTAACATCCACTTGTTGCGCGTTCACTGCAATAGTCAGTAAAACGAAAACAATTCCAGGAAGTGATTTCATAGGTGGCGAATATAAAACAAAGGCAGTAAAAAAAATCAGCGATCAGCGAACCACAAACTGTTTGTAAACTGTACCGCGTGTTTCAGTCTGTAGCATGATGTTGTAAACTCCGCGTTCAAATCCGGTTGTACTGATCCGCAACAGTCCCGGACCTTCGACACGCTGGGAATAAACTTTGCGTCCGGCCATGTCAACAATCTCCATATTTGCGTTGTCATCGTAGCCAACGACTTCGTATGGAATATCCAGACACAAATAATCGAACGCCGGATTTGGATACATGCTGATCAATGAAGCAAGATGCTCCTGCTCACTGATGCCGTCGATGATCGGATCAAATTCCCACCAGTCGTCACGCAGTAAAGAATCGTATCCTAAACCGATATAACATTTGTTGTTCGGAGTAACTACAGCAGTTGCATTCGCACGTTTCGATCCCGGAAAAATGTCTTTGAACACCCATGTATTTGCAATAGGATCGTACTCGTAAATGTCGTCGGTGTTCTGCAAAGTATTCGCGTAGCCAAGACCGATGTATCCTTTACCATACATTGCAAAGCCAACAGCTCCGTAACGCGGCGTTCCAAGGAATGGAGTTTTCAACGTCCAGGAATTATTCGCGCAATCAAATTCGTACATATCGGATTTGAATGTACCATCATCGCCAGTACCGATGTATGCTTTGTTATTGATCACGAAGAAAGCACACAGGCGACGTGCTGTTCCCGGGAAATTTGCTTTTGCAGTCCAGACATTTGTTGATGGATTATATTCCCACATATCGTTTCGCAAACCCGTAGCCGATTGCCCAAGTCCAACGTAACCTTTGTTATTCGCTGCGAATCCCACACCAGAACGTCGTCCACCGCCTGAGAAAGTTTGTTTTTGCATCCACGTGTCAGTTACAGCATCGAACTCCCACGTATCACTAAAATACGGATTCGATCCCTGGCCGCCCACAACGTAAGCTTTGTTCCCGATTGCAAATGCCATTGCAACATTGCGGTCCAGACCATTCCCTGTAGCACCTCCTAAACTTTCCATCTGCGTCCAAATATCGGTGGCCGGATTGTACAGCCACATACTTCGCTTAAACGAGTTACTATCGAGTCCTACACAAACGTAAGCTGCGGTGCCAATGCAAAATCCACTTGCTGCTGAACGGGGTCCGCCTCCGATCGTATCTCTCTGCACCCAGGCTTTTACCGGCACTGCCGCTGCAACTGTATATGCGAAAAGGAAAACTAATTTCTTAATCATACACTGATTGAATTATTGCTTGGTGAATGTTGATTGCGAGTGCCAGTTTTCGCCGCTAAGCTGCAAGATGTAAACACCATTTGCGAATGCAGACGCATTTACGCAAAGCTGCGATTCACCCTGCACTTCCTGCTGCAGAATAATTTTTCCATCAGATGAAAAAATACTGAGCAACGTATTTTCAGGAAAGACTGTGAATCCTTCCGGCACTTTAACCGTAAAATATTCTGCAACAGGATTCGGATATATTCCCGGCGATGTGTACTCCTGTTCTTCCACGCCAGTGAGATGTTGTTCATACTGCCAGAAGTCGCGACGTTTTCCTGTAAACCCACTACCAGTTCCTGCGTAAGCAGCATTCGCAATCACAAATACCGCGACAGATCTGCGCTCACCTCCATCGAATGGTGCTTTCACCCACCATGTATCGCTGATCGCATCATACTGCCAGAGTTCATCTTTGTAACCTCCGTCTGCACCACCAACGATATAACCTTTACTGCCTATAGCAAATCCTCTCGCCGCGAATCTCCCTGTGCCCGGGAAACCTGATTTCTGCAGCCACGTGTTGCTCGTAGGATTATACTCCCACCAGTCGTTCATCAGAAAGTCCTCGTCTGTTCCGAGTCCTGCATATCCTTTTCCATTGATCGAGAAAGCACTCATGGAATACCGGCTCCCGCCGGTGAAGTTTGCGCGTTGCAGCCACGTGTTAGTTGTTGGATTGAATTGCCACAACTGCGGAGTGTACTGCGAATTCCCGAGCTTACCTCCCACTATGTAGCCCATACCATTCACCGTAAAACCGGTCCCGAAATAAATTCCGCCGTATGCTGCGCCACCAGGAAAGGTTGCACGCGCTGTCCATGTATTTGTAACGGGGTTAAATTCCCACCAATCATTCAGGTTATATCCGAAAGCCGATTCAGCAGCATCAATTCCCGTGCCCACGTATCCTTTGGTACCAATAGCAAAACCTACTGCATCGCGGCGACCTACGCCGGGAAGTGAAGCTTTCTGCATCCATGTATCGGTTCCTGGATCGTATTCCCAAAAATCATTTCGTACAAAGTCAGCAGTGTCTTCACCGCAACCTACGTACCCGCGATTGCCAATTGAAAATGACACGGTGCGCGATCGCTTGTCATTACCGAATGCCGCCTTCTTCTCCCACGTATTCTGAGCGGAAATAACGAACGGTGCAACTAACAGCAGAATAAAAAAAACTTTTCTCATTGAAAAACAATTTTGCCGCTGCTGATAAACTCCGAGTCTGATGTAATGCAATACGTGTAAGTGCCCACCGGCAGATCATCGCGTTCAATCGTGAATTGATTGCATGAATTGAAACTTGAAATTCGTACTTCGCGACCGGCCACATCATAGAGAATAAAGGTTACTGCATTCTGCATCGTTCGGTCAAAAACAACCTGAACAGGACCGGTAGAAGGAACCGGATACACATTCACAGTTGGCGTGGAAATTTCTTCTTCACCGGAAATCGAACCGTACTCCCACCAATCGTTATAATTCATTCCACTCGTACCTGTACCTGCAAATACACGAGGTCCCAATGTAACAGCGACCATATATCGTCTGGCTGAACCTGCAAAATCTGCTACCTGCGTCCATGTATTTGTTGCCGGATCCCAAGCCCAGAAATCCTGATAATTTACTCCGCTGGAATAATTATCCCCGGTTCCTACAAAACATTTTCCATCGAATGCAAAACCGCACGCTTCCATTCGTGGAAGTCCTGCGAGCGCCGCTTTCTGTGTCCATGTATTTGCAAGCGGATTGTATTCCCACCAATCTCCTGAATTCCCTCCGATATCACCTGTGCCTACATATCCTTTTCCGTTGAGCGACATTCCCACTGCTGAAATCCGCCCTGGTGTAATGGAGGCAATCGCTGTCCACGTATTTGAAACCGGATTGTAACGATAGAAATCACCATAGTAAGAACCGGTTCCAAGATATCCGTAACCGTTGATTTCAAATCCAACAGCTCCCCTTCTTGCCGGACCAGGAATACTGGCAACTGTAATCCAGGAATTGTTTACAGGATCGTATCTCCACATATCTGTGAAAAGCGTTGAAGTTGTATTCCGTCCGGTACCGACATACATGTAATTACCAATGGTAAATCCCGCACAATGGTAACGCAGACCACCACCGAAGTTGGCTTTCTGTGACCAGGTATCTGTTCCAGGATCATATTCCCACCAATCTTCATAGAGAATATTGGAAACGGCATTCACGTGACCCAACCCGAGATAAGCACGATTGCCACAGGTTAAGGCAGTGGATCTGTGCCGTCCAACAGCTGGCAAAGAGCTTTTCTGCTCCCAACCATATTGTGTTTGCGCTTCAACACAAATGCACAACAGGAGCACGAACAACAGAGTAAATATTTTCTTCATGTTATTGCGATTTCAATGTAATACCAAGTGCAACCAATTCGTCGTGGCTGATCGTGGGAAAACCTCCACCAGCTTCGAGTTTTCTTACGACCATTTCACCAACTTTTCCAGCTTCCTCGTCATTCACAAATCCTTCAACTCCCTGTTCACCCGGAATGGTCGTCTGATGAATAATTCTTTTCTCTCCGTCATAAATGTCATAACCAACGCCGTGCGATACGCCCGCGCTGTCAATCACCATGAACAGCTCGTAGCGATAGGCGCTCGGAACAGCGGCAGGAAGTACTGGCGCTGGCTTAGGTGGTAGCGCTGACGGGCCACAAGAAACAGCCAGAAAACACCAAAAACCAAGAAATAGAAGTCGGAACATGCCTAACAACTTTACGAAGAATTAATGGTAATTGAAAGTAAATATAATACCCATTGTGGGAGTAAATCTGTACAGTTGATTAACATCTTACCTGTCCAACTGAAGCTTTTCCATTGTAGCGCGACAAAATGGTATAAATATTTAGGGGGACGCTGTAACGAAATGCGAACTGGTCCGTCTGACACGTGACGGTTTAGGTACTGGTTTTAACAAATGCCTTTATTAAATGCCCCGATTCCTGTTCACCGGCTTAAAGAATACCTAATTTTGCAGGCGCTTCTTCTCTGTGCAAGTACTTCGTAATTATGAAGCAAATCAAACTCGTTTTTCTTTTCCTTTTGTTCTGCGGCGCATTTGTGCAACTGCATGCACAGACCAATAAATTTACAGTAAGTGGATACGTGCGAGAAGATGCTAACGGCGAAGCGTTGATTGGCGCAACTGTTATGCTCAAGACGCCTGTTACCGGAACTGCAACGAACAATTACGGATTTTTCTCTCTGACAGCAGTGGAAGGACCATACGAATTTTCGGTTGTTTATATCGGAATGCAGTCGTACAACTTGAACATCGTTCTCACCAAAGACACGTTTATTGAAGTGCGGATGAAGGCACGGGAGATGAAAGAAGTTGTTATCACCGACGAAAAATCTGATCAGAACATCGATGATGCACAAATGGGAACCGTACACCTTGAAATGAAAAAGGTGAAACAGATTCCTGCTTTCATGGGCGAAGTTGACATTCTGAAAACAATTCAGCTGTTACCCGGAGTAAAAGGTGGTGCAGAAGGTAATTCCGGATTTTACGTTCGAGGTGGCGGCCCCGATCAGAACCTGATCCTTCTTGATGAAGCAACAGTCTACAATGCCGGTCACCTCTTCGGATTCTTCTCTGTGTTCAACGGTGATGCGGTGAAAGACATCAACCTCATCAAGGGTGGAATGCCTGCACAATATGGTGGACGATTATCGTCAGTGCTTGACATTACGATGAAAGAAGGAAACGATCAACGATTACAGGTTGATGGTGGCATTGGTGTTATAGCATCACGACTAACGGTGCAAGGCCCGATTAAAAAAGATACCGCTTCATTTATTATCGCCGCACGTCGTACGTATATCGATGTGTTGATGGAACCGTTCATCAAGGAAACATCTGCGTTCAAAGGTTCGGGTTATTTCTTTTACGATCTCAACGCCAAAGTGAATTGGCGCATCAACGATAAGAATCGTGTTTTTGCCAGCGGATATTTTGGTCGCGATGTATTCTCGTACAACAACGCTAAATCCGGTTTCTTCGTGAGTATACCGTGGGGAAATGCAACAACTTCGCTTCGTTGGAATCATCTTTTCGGGCCACGCCTGTTCCTGAATACCACTGCAGTGTTCAGCGATTACAAATTTGAATTTATCGCCGAGCAGGATGGATTTGAATTCCGTTTGTTTTCCGGTATACGCGACTACAATACGAAATTCGATTTCTACTATCAACCGAACAGCAAACACAATATCCGTTTCGGAGCCAACCATACCTGGCACATTTTCACACCGAACAACGTATCAGCGAAAAGCGGAGATACCGAGTTTGATCTTGGCGGACTGAAAAAACAATACGCACACGAAGCCGGAATTTACATCAACGACGATTGGGACATTTCCGATCGCTGGAGAGTTTCTGCCGGCCTGAGATATTCGTATTTTGTTCAGGTAGGTGAATTTGATCGTTATGTAAAAGATGTTGCAGGTCACACTGTAACCACGATTCACTATGATAAAGGTCAAAAGGTTGCAGATTACGGTGGAATTGAACCACGACTGAGTGTACGATTCATGGTTGATGAAACTTCATCTATCAAGGCGGCATACACAAGAAATCTGCAGTATGTACACCTTGCTACATTGTCGCCGATTTCATTGCCTACGGACATCTGGGTTCCTTGTTCTGATGTAGTGAAACCACAGGATGGCTTCCAGGTAGCAGCAGGTTACTTTAAAAATTTCCGCGACAACGATTACGAATCCTCTGTTGAAATTTATTACAAGAGCATGCTCAATCAGGTTGAATTTACGCCGGGAGCTTTACCTGAAGACAACGTAAACAACAACACCGACAACAATTTCGTTTTCGGTTCCGGTGAATCTTACGGTGCAGAATTTTATTTCAAGAAGCGCACAGGAAAATTCACAGGTTGGGTCGGCTACACGTTATCATGGACTACGCGTACATTCGCAGGAATAGAAGACGGGAGAACGTTCTACGCGCGGTACGACCGACGTCATGATGCATCTATCGTTGGTATTTACGAGCTCAACGAACACTGGACTTTTGGGGCTGTATTCGTTTACGGAACAGGGAATGCAATCACACTTCCTCAATCGCGATACATTATCGAAGGACAGATTGTTCCGGAATGGGGACCGCGCAACAGTTACCGGATGATTCCGTATCACCGCGCAGATATTTCAGCGACGTACACGTGCAAAGCGAAAAAATTATTCAAAGGTCGTCTGCCTTTCCAGAACTCCTGGAATTTCGCTTGCTACAATGTATATAACCGCAAGAATCCATATTTCATTTATTTCGACACGGAAGGCAGCATTGACCAGGGAAATATTTCTGTTCAGGCAAAACAGGTTTCCCTCTTCCCTATTCTTCCTTCAGTAACATGGAACTTCAGCTTTTAAGAATATGAAACCGCTTGCGGTTCACGAATTCAAAAGTGAAAAAAAAGTCAAATGAGTAAACGAATAATTCCCGTTCTCCTTTTCGCTGCTCTCGCAATTTCCTGCGAGAAGGAAATAGATATTGAGTTACCGGATGTCGAGCAGAAAATTGTGTGCGATGGAGGAATCACTGTTGGTGAACCGGCCGAAGTAACACTCACATGGAGTGCAGGATATTTTGATCCTATCGATTCTGCATCCATGGTCAATTATGTAATTCAGAATGCAACGGTTTATGTAACGGATGGTGTCACAACCGATACGCTGTATCCTATGATTGATTTCAGCAGGACTATTCCCTTGTTCTATCGTGGAGCGAACATTCTCGGACAGGTTGGTGGCACCTATCTTCTGACGGTTGTGAAGGATGGAAAAACGGTGACGAGCACAACCAGAATTCCAACACCGGTTCCACTCGACAGTGTTTGGTTCAGACCAGAAATTCCCGGCGACAGTCTTGGATTTGCGTGGGCACATATGACAGATCCGGTGGGCTTAGGAAACGGATACCGCTGGTACACGAAACGTCTCAACGAAGATCCTGACTTTATGGCTCCTTACGGATCTACGTTTGATGACAACTTCATCGAAGGAGAAAGTTTTGATTTTGCTTACAACCGACCAGTGGCCCCTGGATCTACTGTTCCGGAAGACAACGACAACCGCAGAGGATATTTTATCACTGGTGATTCCATTGTGGTAAAATTCTGCGCAATCGGAGAAGCTGAAGCGGCATTCTTCCGCACGTTTGAAATCGAGGTTGGAAATAACGGAAATCCGTTCGCATCACCGGGTGTGATTGAATCGAACGTAGAAGGTGGACTTGGAATATTCTGCGGGTACTCACCTACCTATGACACGATTATCTGCCAGTAAATACGATATGCCGATTTCCGATATGCCAATATGCCAATGGAACCAGGTTTCGGAAATTGACAGGCATTTAGCGGTCCAGAAATCGACCAGGTAATATTTTCAATCGGCATATTGGCATATCGGAAATCGGCATATCCATTCAGTGTTAATATCTGAATAGCTTTTGTCAATAAGGCTATAACTTTTCCAGCACCATCATAGGCGTGTTATGTGTTACTTTTGTCTCCACACACACCACAACTTTACCAATTAAATTTATGAGTGTCACTCCAGAAAAAGTTTCTTGCCTGATTGTTGGATCAGGTCCCGCAGGATATACAGCTGCTATTTACGCTGCGCGTGCTGATCTTAAACCAATGATGTACATGGGTCCGGAACCAGGTGGACAACTCACGACTACAACGGAAGTTGAGAACTATCCCGGATTTCCGAAAGGAGTTCAGGGACCTGAAATGATGGAACTGTTCAAAGAACAGGCGGCACGTTTTCAAACCGACATCCGTTATGGTTGGGCTACGAAAGTTGATTTCACTGGTCCCGTACACAAAGTTTGGATGGATGACGGCAAAGTGGAAATTCACGCCGACACAGTTATCATTGCTACCGGTGCTACTGCAAAGTGGTTGGGACTTCCTTCAGAACAGAAGTATCGTTCGATCGGAGGAGTTTCTGCTTGTGCGGTGTGTGACGGATTCTTTTATCGCGGAAAAGATGTGGCTATCGTTGGCGCTGGAGATACTGCAGCAGAAGAAGCAACTTACCTCGCGAAGCTTTGCAACAAAGTCTACATGATTATCCGCAGAGGTGAAATGCGCGCATCGAAAGCAATGCAGCACCGTGTATTGAATACAGCAAACATCGAAGTACTTTATCATTCCGAAACGAAAGAAGTAATTGGTAACGACATGGGTGTAACCGGTGCAATCGTTCACAATTCTGAAACCGGAGTTGATCGTTCACTCGACGTTTACGGATTCTTCGTAGCCATCGGTCACAAACCGAACACCGATATTTTCAAAGGGTGGCTCGATATGGACGATGCAGGTTACCTCAAAACAATTCCGGGAACGAGCAAAACAAACATCGATGGTGTTTTTGCTGTGGGCGATGCACAAGATAAAGTTTACCGTCAGGCGGTAACCGCAGCAGGAAGTGGTTGCATGGGTGCTTTGGATGCTGAACGGTATCTTGCTGCGAAGGGTCATTAACAAATGACAGCCGCGGGCTTAAGCACGCGGAAATCAGGTCGTATGCTTTATTTGAAACATGAGCCCCGCGGGCTTAAGCACGCGGCTTTCATTTGTATTTCGTAAATTCAACCCTGCATCCCATTACTATGCGTTCGTATTTCCTCATTATCTGCTTATTTGGTTTAATTCCACTGCACGCGCAATTCGGGAAGCAGAAGGACACGCGCAAATACTACGTGTTTTCCGAAGTTTACGATTCATCTTTGGGCATCGACATTTACGAAAAACTAAACCGTTTAATGGGCGGTGATTCTGTACGATACAATCTTAAAGGTTATGCAGCCCAGGGTTGGTGGGAAGATTTCTACAAGAGCGGCACAGTGTTTCATTCTGGCTATTATGTCGATGGAATGCTCACCACATACAAGAATTTTTACGAGAACGGGCAACTCGAACGTGAGTTTAAATCAATCGATTATTTCCGTTACCAGATGGTATTGTATTGGCCCGATGGCAAAGTCCGTTCAGACATTACGTACTACAGTGGTGCAGAAGAAATCACTAAGGAGTATTACTCCAATGGAAATCCCGAATTTCTTGAAGAATATAAAGACAAATGCGATTACCTCCAGTTCCGCCAGTTCTATTACGAGAATGGAAATCTGCAAAGCGACATGCAATTAGTGAACAAGAAGAAGCAAACCTATTCGCACAAAGATTATTTTGAGAACGGAAAAGTGCAGACCGAAGGAACCATGCAATACTATCCGGAGATCGACAATTATATGAAAGAGGGAAAATGGAACGTCTACGATGAAACGGGAAAACTGATTTCAATTGAGGACTATGTCCGCGGTCAAATGGTTGAAGAGAAAAAACAATAATCCTTTTGCAGCACGCGGTACTCGTTACAGCTTACAAAAATATCCATCATCTCACTCGTTTGATGGATACACTTGATTCCAGGTTTCGGTTTTACATTCACATCGACAAACGTTCTGACGTCTCACCGGAAGAAGCACATAAAATTTCCAGTCATCCTTCATGCATCATTCTTTCGAGAGAATTTCAAGTCAACTGGGCTGGATTCCATCATCTTCGTGCGATGATTCTTCTCCTTGAAGAAGCGAATAACGATTCACGCAACGAAATTTTTCACATGATCAGCGGACAGGATTTTCCGATTAAGTCTGGTGATGAAATTGTCCGGTTCTTCGCAGCAAATCCCGATAAACAATTCATCGAAAATTTCCCAATGCCGGCAGGACACTGGGAGCATGGAGGAATGCACCGTATCTGGCATTGGTATTTTTACGATCTGTTCAATTACAAGTCGCGTTTTGGTTATTATGCAAATAAAGCAATCAGTAAATTGCAAAAGCTGTTCGGAATAAAACGTAAATGGCCAAAATCACTTCCTCCTTTGTACGGAGGCGGAACATGGTGGAGCATCACGCGTGAGTGCGCAGAGTATATCGTTGAATGCGGAAATAAAAATCCAGCCTTACTGAATCGCCTCAAGTATACGTTATGTCCGGAAGAAATCTATTTCCAGACCGTGATCATGAATTCTCCATTTGCAAAACAAGCAGTGTCCGATCATATGCGTTACATCGATTGGTACAGCCGCAATGGAAACGCACCCGCGAATCTTGACATGAGCGATTACGAAAAGCTGAAATCCAGCGACAAACTCTTCGCACGCAAGTTCGAATACCCGGTTTCGGAAGAACTGATTGAGAAACTCAACCTGAAGTAATCAGAATTGAATTCTGTTCCGGATTCCGAATTGTTCCGCCAATTCCCGACCCTTCTTATTGAAAGCAGCATTGTAATACTTCGGCAATTCCGATCCTACCGCAAACAGCTTTCTGTACTTATTTGATAACTCCGGAAAATGTTTGTCTACTGCACGAAACACAAGCGTTTTACTATCAGCTGGTCCGCTTCCGAAAAGCGTAATCGTAGCCGGCATTACGTAATGCGAACCTGCACGTTTGAATGCAGTGAACATCGCGTCCAGCGATTCGGTTGTATCAGTAATAAAGGGAAGCAAAGGCATCATACTTATTCCTGAAAGAAATCCTTCCTTGACTGCAGCCGCGTGTGTTTTCAATCGCAGTGAAGGAGGAGTTGCGCCCGGTTCGAAGATTGACGAAATGCGGTCGTCAACAGTCGTGAAGGAAAATGTAATGATCACTCCTCTTCCGGGATTTTGTTTCAGCTCCTCAGGAAGAATTGCATTACGATCAATTTCGTGCAACAAATCGAAATCACGTTGCACCAGATCTGATTTCGTGATGATGTGAACCGGAAACCGGTGTTTCAGAATTACTTCGAGCAGCTTTCGCGTCAAACCGAGTTCTTTCTCAAACTGCAGATAAGGATCTGTTGCCGATGAAACTACAATGTAGCCGAACTGATTTTTCCTCGCGCGTAATGCCAGTTGTTTATCCAGCAGCTCAACCGCATTTTCCTTCACGGAAAGTTTGTCTTCCATATGTTCGCCGTATTTGCTTCCACGGATGTAGCAATACAAACAATTGAAAGAGCAGCCACTGTACGGATTCAACGTATAGTCATCCAGGAACCACGCATCGCGCCGTTTGGTTTTATTGAGAATGGATTTCGACTGCATACGAGTGACCATTATTCATATCCGGTTGCAGAAATCCTATGCGCGAAACTGCGGCGATGAAATTTGCAGTGAAGACGGAAATCTATTGCAGTACAACCCGCTTGACATTTCTCTGTCCTTCACTAATGATGTCCACAAAGTAAATTCCTCGCTCAAGACCGGTCAAATCAACGTTCATCGATGATATACCCGGTGAAACAGGAATTGTTCG
>CAYUTR010000133.1:0-12306 GCA_964447465.1 uncultured Chryseobacterium sp. | reverse complement strand
GATAAGGAATACCGTGAATATGTTACGGGAGAATTGTCGGCTCCATTGGAGAAAGGAAAGAAGTATGTCTTTCGCGTGAAAGTGAGCACCGGAAATAAAAACGCCTATCTCGTAAATGATCTTGGAGTTTATTTCACGAATGACCGTTACAGCGATCCGAATACAAATCTGCCGATTGCACAATCGCCGCAATTATGGCTAGACGCACGTCCATTGCAAACTGATCCGGAGAAATGGACCGTCATAGAAAATGTTTACGTTGCGAAAGGCGGAGAACGTTTTTTTACGTTCGGAAATTTCTACAACGATAGTTCAACCAAGGTAGTAACGCGTCAAACATCTGCACCGCGCGCGGAATATTCGTACTACTACGCCGATGATATTTTGGTGGAACTCACCAATGAAAATCCGGTTTCGGTAATTCAGCCCACAGCACTTGCTGATCAGATTCAAGCTGGAAAAACATTTATTGCACGTGGAATCAATTTCGATCTGGATAAATCGACGTTACGACCTGAATCCTACATTCAGTTACACGCGATTGCTGCAGAACTGAAACGCAAGCCAAATTTGAAAGTTGATATTCGCGGTTACACTGATTCGAGTGGAAACGAATCGCACAATATTCAGTTGTCGAAAGCAAGAGCGAAAGTTGTATGCGATTATCTCGTGTCGACAGGGATTGATCGATCGCGGATTACGTATGGTGGCTATGGAAGTGCGGAGCCGGTGAGTGCGTATGATGCGGCGCTGAACAGGAGGGTGGAGTTTGTATTCCGCTAAAAGTTGCCGCTGATTACGCTGATCACGCAGATTAAAAGAAAAAAATAATTTTGACGTGCTATGCCCTTAAAATGAATTACTAATGATCGTCATCAATTATTTTAACACTAACGGTTGAGAAAATTATTTTAGAAAACAACGAATCTGCGTGATCAGCGAAATCAGCGGCAAAAAGTTCTTAATCCCTTGCAGCCGCTCTCTCTAACCGATCGTTAATTGCCAATCCAAATCCGAATTCCGGAAAGCGTTCGGCAAGAATGACATCTGCATTGGTTTTGTCGAGACGCCGCAAAGCAGCGAAGAGATTTCTCGCGGCCTCTTTGATATCGCGAGAAGGTGACAACACCTCCTGGACAACCACATTCGCAGCATGATTCCGTTCTGAAAAAACCAGCAACCCAATTTTCTTTCCGGCTTGCGATTGAATCATCTGAGAAATGTCGCCTAACATGAGCGGAATTCGCGGTGCGTAATGCGAGCGTAATTGTCCGGGCGATTGCGGATTCGACGACATGTTGATGCGCAATTCCAGTTCACCAACTGCATCGTGAAGATCTTCAATTGCAACTCCACCGATACGAAGTACCACGAGTTTGTTGTTCTCAACAGTCACCACGGTTGATTCGAGGCCGATCATACTGTGTCCGCCATCAAGGATGTATGGAATCTTTCCGTTGAGTTGTTCTGCAACGTGTTCTGCAAGCACGGGACTGATGTATCCGAATGGATTTGCACTCGGCGCTGCTAATGGAAAATCAAGTTGTGAAAGCAATTTCAATGTCAACGGATGTCCCGGAACACGAAGTGCAACAGTGTCTCCACCACCTGTAACGATATCCGGTACGATTGATTTCTTCGGAAGAACGTAAGTAAGCGGTCCTGGAGAAAATTTCTCAGCCAGCAACTTGATCATCGGATGAATTTCGGCGGCGTACTTTTCAAACTCACCAAAGTCATGAACGTGTACAATGAGCGGATTGAATGCAGGTCGACCTTTCGTTTCGTAAATTTTCAGGACTGCATCGGTGTTCAATGCGTTCGCAGCAAGTCCGTACACAGTTTCAGTGGGAATAGCAACAAGTTCTCCGGCTTTGAGGAGATCGATTGCGCGGTGGATATCGGTGCCGGTTTGGGTCTGCATTGGTACCGCAAAGGTAAGTTAACTTGGCGTCTAAATTTTACCACCAAGTTCACCAAGGCACCAAGTTTTTAAAAGAGAAAGCTCAAAGAATTGTACCTTGAATTACTCATGTCATTCTCCGGCATTCTCAAGCGCGAATACGAAGTTGCATTTTCAAAGAATGCACAACCCGGATGGGTGCGTGTATTGAAGTACGCAGTGATTGTTGCGTTCGGATTTTTCTTCTGGAGATCGAAATGGTTTTGGATAATTCTCTCTGCAGTACTTGTTCTATCGCTTTGCGTTCACTTTTGGTATCGGTACAAAACAATAGGATGGACGCAGAGTTTTGGTGGGTGGGATTTTGAAAAAAAATAAGCCCGAGTAGTTCGACAACCTGATTTTTCGTCACAAAAAAACCATTATTATCTAATGGCAGGATGAACCTAAGTTCATTCGTCGACAACACACTTTCATTCAGGCAACGTTAATGTAACGAGACTGGCGGCCGAAAGGTTTCATGAATTTTCTGCGTCAAACTGAAAAGTTTTCATCCGTAAACGGTTAAAGGTTTTAAACACCTGTTCATTACTTTTTGCTATGCATGCATAATATTTTTTCTGTATGCAATCCATCGGTCGCTTTCTACAAAGCATCGAAATTATCATGCAAAACCCAACTAACAAGAAGGTAAAGGCGTACATACACACAACATCAACCTGCTGCCACATGGGAAAAATTGCTACTCCTTTCCGCATTGACGCACGAAACACATCTTCCTCTCCCTCCTTCAATTCGTTATTACATCGGTCAGGTTATGCGTGCATAGTATTTATCACGTGTTTGTTGCAGTTGAGCAAAGAAGCAGACGCTCAAACTCCTTATTGTAACGCGGGCGTACCTACGTTCACGGTTAACATGACCGGAAATCCAAATGGTAGTTGGGTTAGTCCCCTTGTCGGACGAAACGATTACTGTTGTGGTGTAACCGGAAATGATGTTTGCGTACAGTTTATTGTTACGTTGGATCCGATGTCAACCGGAATCATCTTTAATATAGCAAGCGGTGCAGTTCCTCCCGGTGCTTTATTCTACCAGATCAACTGCGGTCCGCAAACACAAGTGGGTCAACCGATCTGCTTAACCGGAGTTGGTCCACATTATCTCTCTTTCTGCAAACCGGGCGGTAACTCTAATACATTTAGTATAGATGCATTAATGCAACCGACTGCGGGACCTAACTTGACCATCAATGATGGCTGCTCGGGTTTAATGTACTGCTCAGGATTTGACGACACTACTATTACGTGGTCATCTATCTTCCCGGGATTCGCAGGACAGTACAATAACTACTTAAGCTGCACGCAGGATTGCGATACCGTTGTGGTGACATCCAATGGAAATCCACCGGCATATGTTGACTACCAGGTTTGCGGTGCATCGCTGGGTGGTTGCGGAACAACACCTACTTGTGACACATTGCGTGTGTACTTTAATCCGACGCTGAGCGTTCTGATTACACCGGCACTACCAACAGTTTGCTTTGGTAATACAGGCGTAACAATCACCGCAAATGCAACGGGCGGAACTCCACCATACACATATCTGTGGAACAACAATGCAACAACTGCGTCCACGTACGTCGGCCCGGGAATCTACACAGTGCAGGTTTCTGATACTTCCGCATGTCCTCCCGTTACAGCAACAGTAACGGTTACATCATTCACTGCAGTCATCACTGCGAACGCAGGACCCGACATACATACATGTAACAATCAGTTTCCTGTTCAGCTGAACGGATCTGTTACCGGAGTTAGTACCGGACAATGGATCGGAGGCTCGGGTGCGTATTCTCCATCGGCAACAAATCTTCAGGCAGATTACATTCCAACTGCCGCAGAAATTGCAGCGGGACAAGTAACGCTGCAATTAATTACCACTAATAATGGAACTTGTCCGCCCGATACAGATGCTGTCGTCCTTTACTTCCACCAGTTCAATGCCAGCACGACCATGAGCGCGGTTGACGTTACTTGCTTCGGACAGAATAATGGTAACGCTACTGCTACTGTAACAGGAAATAGCGGTCCTTATACGTATGCGTGGAATACTGTTCCGATTCAAACCACCTCAACAGCTACATCACTTGCACCTGGTACATACATGTGTACAATAACAGATGTGAACGGGTGTACCGGACTGACCAATCCGGTTACAATTAACGAGCCTCCGGTGTTGACATTGTCGACTGCCGGTGTTCCTGCAAGCTGTAATGCGATGTGCGATGGACAACTCGTTGCAGTTCCCGCGGGCGGAACTCAACCTTACGCTCTGTTATGGAGTTCTGCATGCACTACATTAAGCTGCAGCAATGTTTGCGCGGGAACTTATTCTGCCGTGCTTACTGATGCGAACGGATGTACAATCAGTTCTTCATCTACGGTTACAGAACCTGCTGCGATGGTGGTGAACGTAACTTCCGTTGCTGCTCACTGCAATCAGCCCGACGGAGAATTAATCGCCACGGTGAGTGGTGGAACCCCGGGATACAATTATCTGTGGACCCCTTCGAATCAAACCACATCGGCTGCACAAAATCTGTTGCCTGGTGCTTACTCGCTGCTCGTAACAGATGCACAAGGTTGTACTTCAACAGTAAATGACTTTGTGAACAACCAGCCTGGAGTTACAGCATCCGTCTCGGGTGTTACTTATCCGCTCTGCTTTAATTCATGCGATGGCAGTGCAACGGGTCATGCTGCTTCAGGAAACGGTCCTTACCAATATTCATGGAGCAACAACACCCAAGGTGCAACGGTACATAATCTGTGCACTTCCACTACACCGTATGTACTTACCGTGACTGATGCAGATGGCTGTACAGACACTGCCAGTGTGATGATTGCGGGTCCCTCACAAGTTGCCATCAGCGCATCAGTACCACCAGTGATCTGTATTGGCCAGACCGTAACGCTAACCGCACAGGCAAGCGGAGGAACTCCGGGTTATACTTACACGTGGTCCACTTCTACTCCAACAGTTTCTCCTGTTGTAACAACGCAGTATACAGTGTATGCAACCGATGCTAACGGATGTACTTCCCTTCCGGCTAACATAACCGTTTCTGTTCATCCGCATCTCGCAGTAATTACCAACACGGTGATGCCGGTTTGCGCTAACAGCCCGGTAATTATTTCAGCACAAGCGTCAGGGGGCAACGGCGGACCATATACGTATACCTGGATGCCGGGTAACATTGTCGGCGCTGCAGTACAAGTGTCACCATCTTCAACTACTGTTTACACGGTGACAGTGACTGACGGATGTACGAATCCGGGGGCAATCGGAACAGTTACCGTTACAACAATTAATCTGCCGGTAGTTTCGTTCATCTCCGACGACACAGCAGTTTGTGAAGATGCGTGCATAAATTTCATCAACACATCGCAGAACAGCGTTTCATGGCTCTGGAATTTCGGTGACGGTAATACCGCGACAACTGCTAATGCAAACAACTGCTATGCAGCGGACGGCGATTATGATGTGACACTGACCATCGTTGACAACAACGGATGTTCGAATTCCATCATGTTGCCATCGTACATCACGATCTATCCGAACCCGGTTGCGAACTTTACGTTGGGACCTCAGCCAACCACCATTCTTGATCCACTGATCTGCTTTAGTGATCAATCATCTTCTGATGTTGTGGATTGGTATTGGAATTTTGGTGATCCGAACGATCAAACCACAAGCTATGACCAGAATACCTGTCACAGTTACTCTGACACTGGTTATTATTGTGCAGATCTTGTTGTGCACAACCAGAATGGTTGCATGAGTCACGCACAGTACTGCCTGGAGATTGATCCCTACTTCGCAATTTTCGTTCCGAATGCATTCAGTCCTAACAACGATGGCCTCAACGATGTCTTCGCGCCGCTCATGTTCAACGTGCTTACGGAAGGTTATTTGATGCAGGTATTCGATCGTTGGGGAAATCTAATATTCGAAACCACCGATATCTACAAATCGTGGGACGGGCGTGCAAATGGCGGAAGCAACATTGCTCAGGTTGACAGTTACGTCTGGAAGATTAACCTGAGTGATTACACAGGAAAAAAGCACAAGCTGATCGGACACGTCTCTATTATTCTGTGATCGGATAGGTCAGGATTTCCCGACTGGTCTTACGAAATCACGAATATTTCAATAATTCAGAAGGTTTACCCGGCCATTTTCGGTTGAGTAAACCTTCGCCTATTTCCGGCGTCTAAATTCTAACAACCACGGGAGCGGCACACTCCTTCCATGATTTGAGTTTAACCAATCCTCAAAGCCATGAACGACATGAAGCAATTTGAAATCGAAGTGTTCAATTCAAACGGAGAGCCACAAACAGTTCACTACTCCGATGTACCTGATCTGTCTGATCTTCCTTCCGGCGAATACACCATCCGTTTTCAGATGGGAAATGACACCTACACTGAGCGGTTTGTGAAAGAGTAGCAATGTCGATTTCCGATTTCCAATATGCCGATTGCAGGTAAGGACGCATCGACTTGTTATGCGTGCATAAGTTCGGCTGTCATATTGCTGAACTCGTCGAACCGTGCACATTACCTGTCCAAAACAGGAACATTTCCCTCTGAGCAGCGTACAATACACAAAACCCAACTGCCATGGAAAAAACAGCTACATACTACCGGTTTGGTTCACGCACACACAATACAAAAAATGCATTTGTACGATCGCTGATCAAAGGCGCTCTTGTAATTGGCGGTCTGTGTATTCTTTGGATTTTTGTGAACGCCTGATACCAAAACAGAATTTGCCTTTGTATGATTCTGTGGAATCATGCGTTATCTTTCCGTTGTGAAAACAATTACGACAGTTCTAATTGCATTTTTTATTTACAGTTGTACAGGATCCAATACGACTATCAATAGTCAGGACTACGACGATCCTGTTGATCGCGTTGAAATTTTGAAAAATAAAATAGTTTCCTCTTCTGATTTCACAGACGCAGAATTCAGTTTATTCAATGTGAATGGATTTTCAGATGGCCGGACGACCGTCCCGGGAGCTTCATCATGGAATTATGAATTTGGAATTAAGGTCGATACTGCAGATATAGACAATTGGACAGAAGGAATGAGTCGAGGTGACTCTGCTAACTATAATCTCAGTTGGACAATTGATGTAACCGGAAAGCGAAGCACATCCTGGACTACACTAAGCGAGCCTGAAATCTATCAACGCGGAGAGGAAGACGTCATTGTGATTCTTTATCGGAATGAAGGAATTGTTTTTAAACGTATCTCAAATCCTTAGGAGAACAGCCCTGTTACTTCCTAATCACATCGCTTTCTGCAATGCCGCTGAAATCACTCTTAGAAAGTGCATTCATCTTCTGCGCAACCGTCCGCGCATGAATCGGTTTGTACTTCGCGGGAATCAAAAGCCAGAACAGGAACATAAAGAACTGCCCTACTCTTTCGCCGAAACGGAAATCTTTTCGCGGACCGTACAACATCGACGGACGAAGAATCACGCACTGCTCAAACTTCAAAGCTGAAACTGCTTTCTCCATTTCACCTTTGGTGTGATTGTAGAAAACACGTGAGTCGGCGTTGGCGCCCATCGAAGAAACCACAAGAAAGCGCGAAACTTTATTTTCTGATGCAGCAACTGCACACCAGCGCACTAATTCGAAATCGACGCGACGGAATGCAGCTTCTGATCCTGCGGTGTTAATTGTTGTGCCGAGACAACAGAATACAACATCGCCTTTTACCTGTGCGCGTAGAGAATCGAGGTCTTTGAAATCGGTAATGACTTCTTCAAGTTTGGCAGCAACGAGACCGAGAGATTTACGTGTGAAGACGAGAACTAGATCGTAATCGGGATCCGCGAAGAGAATCGGAAGCAGCTGAGAGCCGATTAAACCGGAGGCACCGAATACAACAGCTGTCTTCAATACGCTAATGTGTTAATTTGCTAATGTGCTAAAAAAAGAAAATCGAACCGCACCAACTGGTTTAGCACATTAACCCATTAGCAGATTAGCACATTAGAAGAGTTTCCCCTGGCCGCCGCCTTTACCTTTCGAAGCTTTTTTCGCTTTCAGTTTCTCAATTGGAGATTGCTCTTCCGATTCCATCTCAAGTTCTTCAACAGAAATCTTCGCGAACGGATCAATCATCTCGATCTCTTTCACTTTCAGGTTGCTCACTTTGTTGCCCTTCGCCTTGATGTTGCGGACTTCAACGAAATCATCAGCTTTCAGTTTCTCAGGTTTCGGTTCTTCGCCTTTTACCTTCGCAAACTTGATCTGAATTTTCTGGCTGTGATTATTTGAAATCGCCTCGATGAACGAAGCTGAATCCTCTGTAATGAACTTCGTGATCTTTTCCGTTGGTTCAAACACGAAACGCTTCACAAAGTACTGAGATGATTCGCCGTCGAAATACAGACAGGTTGTAGTTGCTTCCGGTTTGAATTTTTCCATCAACACAATGTCTTCATCGAAGTGAACCGTAGTTTCTATTCCGGTGAGACGATAGAATCCATTATGCGTAACGCTGATTATTTTCTCATCCGGAGTAAACACACCAATGTAAGTTCCACGTCCCTCGTAATTGAGTCGGTGAGTATTCTCATCGAACCAAACTTTTTTGCGCTTGATCTCCCCTTCTGATCGCTCAGCAAGAACAATCTTGCGTACAGGATAACGTGTCAGGATATTTCCTTGAGAGTCGCGACCTTTTACCGCGATCGTTGAGAAATCCATATCGAACTCGTTCTTACGTGCTCCTGATTTCTCGGAGAGGAAAATATCAATGATCTCGTTCTCGCCGTTCGGACAAACCGAGAAGTAATGCACTTTCGATTCTTTCGCACCGCGTGTCAGGTTGTATTCCTTATCGCGCGTCACACCAGTAACGGTAAATCGCTTGATCATGGAATTGCCTCGAAGGCCGTCGCGATATACCATGTTGTAGATGGTCTGCGTATCCCCTTTGCGGAAAACGGCTACGTGTATTATGTCTTTACCCACGTAGGTCTTCTCAGCGACTTTCGTCACCATCATCACGCCATCTCTGCGGAAGACAATAATTTCATCCAGGCTGGAACAATCGAAAGCGAATTCGTCTTTCTTCATTCCGCTTCCGATGAAACCTTCTTCGCGATTGATATAGAGCTTCTCGTTGTTGATGATAACCTGGCGCGCTTCGATAATTTCGAACTGGCGGATTTCTGTTTTCCGCTCGCGGCCTGTACCGTATTTCTTCTTGAGATCTTTGAAATACTCTACAGAGTAATCAATGAGATGCGCAAGGTGATGTTTCGCTACTTCGATTTTATACTCGAGATCCTTCATCTTCTCATCCGCCTTGATAGTATCGAAGCGGGTGATACGGATCATCGGGATCTGCGTGAGGCGATGTAAGTCTTCGTCAATAATGTCGCGCAGCAATTTCTTGCGGAACGGTTTGAATCGCTTGTGGAGATATCCATACAGCGTTTCGCGGTCTTTATACTCCTTGAACTCGATGTACATTTCTTCCTTGATGAAAATCTTCTCAAGAGAAGAGAAATGCCACTGTTCCTGGAGTTCTTTCAGCTCAATTTCAAGCTCGAGCTTCAGCAAGTCCATTGTTCGCTTAGTCGAGATCTTGAGCATCTCGTTCACGCCCACAAAGCGCGGATGCTCAGCCTCGATTACACAGGCGTTCGGAGAAATAGAAACTTCGCAATCGGTGAACGCATAAAGTGCGTCAATCGTTTTATCTGTATCTGTTCCGGGCTGAAGGTGAATCAACACTTCTACAAATTCAGCTGTGTTGTCTTCAATTTTCCGGATCTTGATTTTTCCTTTTTCATTCGCAGCAATTACTGAATCGATCAGACTTCCGGTTGTTGTTCCGAATGGAATTTCCGTAATCACCAACGACTTCGCATCCTTCACCTTCACACGCGCACGTACGCGGATTTTTCCGCCACGTAAGCCGTCGTTGTAATTCGAGAAGTCGGCCATTCCTCCTGTGATAAAGTCAGGATAAACTTCTGCTTTACGTCCGCGAAGAATTGCAATAGAACCGTCGATGAGTTCATTGAAATTGTGAGGAAGAATCTTACACGCAAGACCAACTGCAATTCCTTCAACGCCTTGTGCAAGCAGCAAAGGAAACTTCATCGGAAGCGTTACAGGCTCGCGATTTCTTCCGTCGTAACTCGCAGCCCATGTAGTTGTTTTCGGATTGAACGCAACATCCAGTGCAAACTTCGAGAGACGAGCTTCAATATAACGAGATGCTGCAGCACTATCGCCGGTGTAAATATTTCCCCAGTTGCCCTGGCAATCGACCAATAAATCCTTTTGTCCGAGCTGAACGAGTGCATCTCCAATTGAAGCATCACCGTGCGGGTGATATTTCATTGTGTTCCCGATGATGTTCGCCACTTTGTTGTAACGTCCGTCTTCCATTTCCCACATGGAATGCATGAGACGACGCTGAACCGGTTTCAATCCGTCTTCGATATACGGAACGGCGCGCTCGAGAATTACATACGATGCATACTCGAGAAACCACGTTTCAAACATGCCATTCACCATCCGCACATCTGCACGCTCGTTGTGACCGTGTTTCTCGCCGTCTTCGTTCTCCGGAATATTTTTTTTGCCACTCATAATCTTACGCTGTTACAATTTCTTCTACAAGGTCTTTTTCTACACGAAGATTGCCAATGATATGGTCCTGGCGATCCTGTGTGTTCTTGCCCATGTAGTAAGAAAGAATTTCTGAAATATTGCTGCCCGTTCCGAGAATTACCGGTTCGAGACGGATGTCTTTGCCAATGAAATGTTTGAACTCATCCGGAGAAATTTCACCGAGTCCTTTGAAACGGGTGATCTCTGGTTTTGGTCCGAGTTTATTCACGGCGTTCTTGCGCTCATCTTCCGAATAGCAGTAAATCGTTTCCTTGCGATTGCGCACGCGGAACAACGGTGTCTGTAGAATGTACAGGTGACCGTTCTTCACGAGATCAGGGAAGAACTGCAGGAAGAATGTCATCAGCAATAAGCGGATGTGCATTCCGTCAACATCAGCATCAGTTGCAATCACCACGTTGTTGTAGCGGAGATTGTCGAGACCTTCTTCGATGTCGAGTGCCGACTGAATAAGGTTGAACTCTTCGTTCTCGTAAACAACTTTCTTCGTCAGACCGTAAGCGTTGAGTGGTTTTCCTTTGAGAGAGAACACGCCTTGCGAGTTTACATCTCGTGCTTTTGTGATTGATCCGCTTGCAGAATCACCTTCTGTGATGAAAAGTGTGCTCGACAAACGACGCTCATCGCGCATATCTGTTAAGTGAACGCGACAGTCGCGCAGCTTGCGGTTATGGAGATTCGCTTTCTTAGCGCGATCGCGTGCAAGTTTCTGAATTCCGGAAAGCTCTTTACGTTCCTTCTCGCTCTGGATGATTTTGCGATGAAGTGCATCAGCAGTTTCCGGATTCTTGTGGAGATAATTATCCAGTGAACTTCGCAGGAAATCATAAACAAATGTTCTCATTGTCGGACCTTTCGGACCAATATCCTGAGAACCAAGTTTTGTTTTCGTCTGCGATTCGAACACTGGTTCCTGAACTTTCACTGCGATAGCTGCAACGATGGAAGTGCGTACATCACCTGCTTCGTATTCTTTCTTCACGAAATCGCGGATAACTTTTACTACTGATTCGCGGAAAGCAGCCTGGTGTGTTCCACCTTGTGTTGTGTGCTGACCGTTTACGAATGAGAAATACTCTTCAACGTACTGGCTATCACTGTGCGTGATTGCAACTTCAATGTCTTCACCACGTAGATGAATGATCGGATAAACGATTGGCCCACTCAGATTTTTCTGAAGAAGATCCAAAAGACCATTCTCCGAATGGATGGAAGTTCCGTTGTATGTTAACGTCAAACCTGTGTTCAGGTAAGCGTAATTCCAAAGCATTTTCTCAACGAACTCGTTGATGTAATGATAGTTCATGAACATCTTCTCATCCGGCACGAATGAAATGATGGTTCCTTCCGGTTCAGTGCTCGCTTTCGGTTTTTCGTCCTTCTCGAGAATTCCTCGTTTGAATTCTGCAATTTTGGTTTTGCCTTCGCGAATCGACTGAACTTTGAACCACTGTGAAAGCGCGTTCACCGCCTTCGATCCTACTCCATTCAGTCCAACCGCTTTCTTAAATGCTTCTGAATCGTATTTAGCTCCGGTGTTGATCTTGGAAACGCAATCGATCACTTTTCCCAATGGAATTCCACGACCGAAATCGCGAACTGAAACTACTCCATCACGAATCGTAATGTCGACACGCTTACCATTGCCCATTACAAACTCATCGAT
>CAYUTR010000132.1:0-12344 GCA_964447465.1 uncultured Chryseobacterium sp. | reverse complement strand
TAATTGTTCCTGTTTTCATTGTATGAAATGTATAATAGTATGAATTAGAAAGGTATTTATTTTTTTGCAAAATAGAAACAGTTTGACCTCTAAAATGTTCCCGGTTTCCTGTTTCCCGTTTCCTGTTGAATTGGGTCGAATTGGAGCGCGTTTTGCATCCTTGAGTCATGATCCAAGCAGTGAATTTCAGTTTTATGCGGAACCGGAAACTGGAAACCGGAAACGGGGAACTGATTGTGTAAGTTTGTATGGTGAAGAAGGTCCTCCTGTTTAATCCCCGGTCTGCAAACCATAAATACCGGATCCCGAATTCCATTTTGCAGGTAGCTGCATCGATAGATGGCCGGTTCGGGTGGACATTGGTGGACGGCAACCTGGAGTCAGATCCATGGGAGAAAATATCTTCTTACCTCGCCACGGGTGAATATGGCTATTTCGGTTCAACCGTAATGCCCGGTCCTCAACTCCGACAGGCCATTCCGATTTCAAAAAAAATACGGGAGCAGTTTCCTTCAGTGAAGATTATCTGGGGCGGATATTTTCCTTCAAACCAGCAGAAGGTGTGTCTCAATTCCGGTTACATCGATATTCTGATCATTGGTCCCGGCGACAAATGTTTTCCTGAATTGCTTTCACGTTTAGAAAACGGCGACACCGATTGGAAAGACATTCCTAATCTCGCGTATCGTGCAGCTGAAGATATCGTCGTGACGAAGAAAGATGAGATTTACGATCAGGATACGTTACCGCAATTGCCATACAGTAAGCTTGAAGAATTTTATCCGCTGAATCGTTATCTCGGCAAAACATATCTCGGCAGAAAGACATTAGCATACCATTCGAGTTTCGGATGTCCGTTTACCTGTTCATTCTGTGCAGTGGTTCCTATTTACAATGCACGATGGAAAGGAAAATCGGCTGAGCTCGTTTATGCCGATGTAAAGCATCTCAAGGAACAATACGGAGCTGATGCCATCGAGTTTCACGACAACAATTTCTTCGTTTCAGAAAAACGGACTGCGGAGTTTTCCCGCCTTGTAATGAACGAAGGAATGGCGTGGTGGGGTGAGGGACGTATTGATACCATCGATAAATACAGTGATGAAACACTGAAGCTCATGCGCGATTCTGGTTGTCGTATGATTTTCTTCGGTGCTGAAACAGGAGATGATGCGCGACTGAAAAAAATGGACAAAGGCGGAACACAAACCGGCGCGCAGATATTGCGGTTTGCAGAACGCATGAGAAGCTCGGGAATCATTCCGGAATATTCCTTCGTTCTTGGGACGCCGGGACAGGATGAAACTGAAACATGGAAGCAGATCAAAGATGATATTGCTTTCATACGAAAAGTGAAAGAAGTAAATCCTGAAACAGAGATTATTATATACATCTACAGTCCCGTCCCAACAGAAGGATCTGAATTGTACAACGCTGTTCTTGCATCAGGTTTTTCTTTTCCGGAAAAGTTGGAAGACTGGATTTCTCCGCAATGGGAAAAATTTGATCTGCGTAAAAATCCGCTTACACCGTGGCTTACACCAGAGATGGTGAGCTACATCATGAATTTTGAAACAGTGCTTAACGGATATCATCCGACGGTTTCTGACATCCGTCTCACAGAACGAAAGAGAAAGTTCATGAAAGCACTTACAGCATTCCGATACCGTACCGGATTTGTTGACCTGCCTTACGAAGTAAAATTTTTTCAGAAAATCTGGAAGTACCGGCAGCCGGAAACGGAAGGGTTTTAAACAGATGGGAGAGTGGAAGTGGGACTGCTATCCGCCGGCTAAAGCCGACGGCGATGTCATTGGAATTTTTAATGGAAAGTGCACGGGCTTGATAAAAAATAATACTTCGGATCACGCCCGTGTATTGTAATTAATAGATACTGGAAAAGATCGCCGTTGGCTTTAGCCAGCGGAGCCAAACTCCTCCCATCTCCAGACTGCCATCTGTTTTGCCACAAGTTGAGCCTTGTCTGAGGCGATAATTCCACAATACAAAGAAGTGTTACTCTGACCTTCGGTGAGGCGCAAATCATGGCATTGTTTTGAGGTGACTATGATTACACATCTAAAACAAGCCTTATGAAAACGAATAAGAATCACCGCGCCGGCAAAAGTGCTGCGTCCGACTCAGGTAAACACCTGGTAGGACGAATCGTCCCGCCCTTGCACCACGACGGCAAGGAACAACCGCTCATTCACACCGCAATGAAGAACGAAATGCTGGCTAAGTATTTCGGCGACCTGCTGAAGGACATTTATTGGGCAGAGAAGCATCTTGTAAAAGAGCTCCTGAAAATGTCGAAGAAGTCAACTTCGGAAGGACTGAAGCAGGCGTTCCTTGATCACCGCACAGAAACGGAAGGTCACATTGAACGGCTTGAGAAAGTATTTGCGACAATCGGGAAAAAGGCAATCGCGAGAAAGTGTGATGCGATGCAGGGATTTATTATGGAGGCTGAATCAGCATTAGAGCACACCGATGACGATACCTACACACGCGATGTTGCGCTTATTGTTAGCGCGCAAAAAGCAGAACACTACGAAATTGCTTCTTATGGCAGCCTCGCACAGATTGCCCGCACGTTAGGCAATATTGAAGCTGCAGAACTGCTTGAAGCTACTCTCTCGGAAGAGAAAAATGCCGACAATGTGCTTACGATGATTGCAGAGTCCGGAATTAATCAGGGCGCTGCAACAGAAAAAGAAGAAGCAGCTTAACGGAATTTACTTCCGATGCAAAAAGGTAAACCTAAACGCAAAGCACGTTCAGAACCCCGGCAGAAAAAACCGGGTTCTGAAGCGAATATGGAACACTCTCCGGAATTTGATTCGGATGTTGTCGCGTCAGGAAATTCATGCGGGCACTGACCGCGTTCCGCTACCGCACCGGCTTTGTGGATTTCTTACTAAGTCAAGTTGTTCCAGAAGATATGGAAGTATCGGCAACCGGAGACGGAAGTGTTCTGATTTCACCAGTGTAGCCCCGCCTGAATGCCAGCGGCGGACAGGGATGCAATTATTACCGGTACTGAGATAATTGCGGCACAGGAAACAATATTTTGTAGTCATTATTCTACATGTTGATGTGACGACGATTTCGTTTTCATTGGAGGAAAAATTCTGGCATCTTTTTTCAGTAAATGCTGAGTTTACTCACTCAAAACAATTCACCATGAAAAGCAACAAAACAAAAGCAGTTAAGCCTGCGCCCGTTGGACAAACTGCAAGCAAAAACTTATCCCGCAAAGCAGCTTCACCTTCACGGAACGATGGACGAGAAAAATCCGGTGTAAGAAAAGACAACGCCGGCGAGGAATCCAAAAACGAAATGCTGGAAAAGTATTTTGTTGAACTGTTGAGGGATATTTACTGGGCAGAGAAACACATGGTAACTGAATTGGATAAGTTATTTCGGCAAACGACCTCTGAAGAACTCCAGCAGGCTTTGTCGGATCATCGGGACGAAACCGAAGTGCATGTTGATCGCCTTGAGCAAGTATTTGAAACCATCGGCATGAAACCATCGGCAAAGAAATGCGAAGCGATTACCGGTCTTTTCAAAGAGTTGGAGCAGTCGATTGCGGAGACACAGGACCATTTCTACACGCGGGATGTTGCGCTGATTGTTGGCTTACAGAAGGCTGAACATTACGAAATAGCAACATACGGCAGTCTTGCCCAGATCGCGAATACCTTGGGCCATTTTGAAGTTGCAGACCTCCTCGAAGACACACTCGAAGAAGAAAAACAAGCGGATCGGTTTCTTACCCAGATTGCGGAATCCGGCATCAACCAGGACGCCGCGAAGGAACACGAAGAAGAAGAAGCTGCGGAAGAAGAATAGCCTTTTCATGCAAAAAGGTAAACCCAAACGAAAAGCACGTTCAGAACCCCGGCAGAAAAAACCGGGTTCCGAGGCGAACATGGAACACCCTCCGGAATTTGATTCGGACGTGGCTGCACCGGGAAAAAAGCTGTTGGATAAAGTTGCGTTTATTACTGGTGGCGACAGTGGAATCGGTCGCGCTGTTGCGGTGCTGTTTGCCCGACACGGTGCTGATGTTGCGATCACTTTTCTCCAACCTGAATCGCCGGATGCTGCACTCACAAGAAGTTACGTCGAGGCTTACGGAAGAAAGTGCCTGCTGCTGCCCGGCGATATCGGCAATGAACGGCACTGCAGATCGGTGATCAATAAAACAATGAAAGCTTTCGGACAGATTGACGTGCTCGTGAACAATGCCGGACTTCACTACAAACAAAAATCGATTGAGGATATTTCTCCCGAACAACTGAAGCGCACTTTCGAAGTAAATGTTTTTGCAATGTTTTATCTCGTGAAAGCTGCGCTTCAGTTTATGACGAAAGGATCAAGCATTATTAATACTACAAGTGTCACTGCATATCGCGGCAGTCCGGCACTGATCGATTACAGCGCTTCGAAAGGAGCAATTGTTTCTTTTACGCGTGCACTTTCCTCTTCACTTCTCTCCAGGCAGATCCGTGTTAATGCTGTTGCACCCGGACCTGTATGGACGCCGCTGATTATTTCTTCAATGACAGAAAAGGAAATTTCCACTTTCGGAACTGACTCTCCCATGGGTCGTGTCGGGCAACCGTATGAAGTAGCACCGTGCTTTTTATTTCTTGCAAGTGCAGAGTCTTCGTTCATCACCGGACAGGTGTTACACGTAAATGGTGGAGAAATTGTAAACGGGTAACCTTGCGGATTCCCAATCCGTAGAAACTCCGACACCGTATTTCTTATGGTCGTCGAACCAAAATAACGATACACCGAATTTTTCTACGATTCACCGCTAATTGCACTCATAAATTGCACATTATCAGCATTTCACGTTATCTTCGAGATACACAATCCAACTTCCATGAAAAAACTATTCTCCACCCTGATCGGTATCGCATCACTCACTTCCTTAAGTGCACAGTGTTCTGTTGTGGAAGCACCATTGGTTCAAAGAGCCAACGCGTCAACCGTAATTGTTGAAGGCAAAGTGACCGACCAATATTCGTATTGGAATTCAGATCACTCGATGATATACACTGCGAACACCATTGAATTGTACAAAATATTCAAAGGGAATGTCGCAGGTGCGGCAATTGAGATCATCACTGAAGGCGGTACTGTTGCTATGGATCGCATTACGGTTGAGCCCTCTTTGCAGCTTCGTGTAGGAGATGTAGGAATGTTCACTTGTATTTCCGTAACGCGCGCAAAAAATAATCTGGTTTCGCGCAACGCGTTGCCACAGTTCGAAGCATATGCCGGGACGCAGGGATTTGTGAAATATGATGTGGCGAATAACACTGCCAGCGATCCGTTCCGTAAATACACTGATGTTCAGACAGAGTTGTTTAATGTAGTAGCACCTGCTGGTCATCATCAATACAGAACTGTTAAGGAACGTCCATCATCAAACAGAGCGGGCAATCCAAATGTCCAGGCAGGTCCCGCAATTGATTTCGTAACACCTTCATCTTGCAATGCAGGAACGGGTGACGTTATCGTTATCGATGGCGCGGGATTTGAGTCGGTACAGGGAACAGGGAACGTTTTCTTTTCTGACGCTGATGATGGCGGCGTAACGATCGATGTTGGATGTACAGCTGCTCAGATTATTTCCTGGGATGATGCTCAAATCCGTTGCGTAGTACCTGCTGGTGCAGGGACAGGTCCATTTGAAGTTGTAACAGACGCTTCGGGAACTGCAAACAGCGGTTTCAATCTGGACATCGGGTACGCACACCTGAACGTTCCGTTCAGCGGAGATGAATTTCAGACTGATCACATTAATGACAACGGCTCAGGCGGATATACATGGCAAATGAGTACCGGCTTCGCTGGTGATGCACCTGCAAGCGCATCGTTTCTGCGGGCATTTGAGACCTGGCGTTGCAACACCGGTGTGAACTGGACTATCGGATCAAACACTGCTATCAATGATGCGTTGAGTGATGGTACAAATGTTATTTGTTATGATAACACTGCTCCGCTTCCTGCCAATGTACTGGGTGTGTGTTTCAGCTATTGGTCCGGTTGCGGATCCGGCCCGGGAATGGTTTGGTTCGTTACTGAACTGGACATTATTTTTGATGAGGGGAGTAACATCTCGCCGTTGACATGGCAGATGGGTCCTGGTGCACCAACTGGTAGCCAATATGATTTTGAAACAGTAGCTGTTCACGAACTTGGTCATGGACACCAGCTCGGTCACGTAATTTCTCCTGGAGCAATCATGCACTTTGCAATAAGCAATGGTACGCAAAACCGTTCGCTAGGTTCCAATGATCTGGCTGGCGGACAATTTGTCCAGGCGAAGAGTATAGCTACTAACTCATGCGGACCAGGTGCGATGTCAACCTTCAACTGCGGAGCTCCACCTGTTGCTGCATTCATTGTGGATGATCAGAATGCGTGCGTTGGGCAGACCTTAAATTTCTCCGACCTTAGTTCAGGTACTCCAACACAATGGCAGTGGACCTTCACCGGAGGCGCACCAAACTCCTCTACACTTCAGAATCCACAGGTATTTTATTCCGCACCTGGCACTTATGATGTAACGTTGGTTGCAACCAATGGCAGTGGTTCTGATAGCGAGACGATTAATGGTTATATAACTATATCCGGTAGTCCTACTGTTACCGTGGTTGGTAATCCTTCCAACTTTACGGTATGTAGTGGTCAGCAGCTAACGCTTACTGCTAGTGGATTGACAAGTTATAATTGGTCGGGTGGTGTAACGAATGGAGTTCCGTTTGTTCCGCCTATCAGCGATACCTATTTTGTAAACGGAACAAATGCTGCCGGTTGTCCGGGCTCTACTTTCGTGGATGTTTTCGTGAACTCGGGACCAACAATGAATGTTGTATCTACACCATCAAACGGAATTGTTTGCAGCGGCAATCAAGCGACGTTAACTGCGAGCGGCGCTCAGAGTTATTTATGGACCGGAGGCATTACCAATGGAGTGGCATTTACACCTGCTTCTACAACTACATACACCGTGACTGGTACGGGCGCTAATGGATGTACATCAACTTCCCAGGCCACGATAACTGTTAACAGTTGCAGTGCACCAACTACAACGGTTCCTTGTGGCTCCACAATTACAAACAAGAGTCAGAGCTTATCTGCAGTTAACGTTGTGGGCGCAACACAGTACCGGTTTAAGTTCTATGATAACGTAACGATGGCACTGATAGCCACCCGTACTCAGACAACACGTACGTTGGTGTTCATCAGCGTTACGGGTATCAATTACGGCACTACTTATCGCTGGACAGTAGCTGTGAACACCGGTTCCGGTTTTGGGACGGAAAGCAGTATCAATTGCACAGTTACACTGGCAGTGCCTGTCACCACTTTGCCGTGCGGTCAGTCTTATAATCGTTATAATGGTTATTCTGCTGCTCCAGCTCGATGGGGAGCAACTGGGTACAGATTTTCGTTCTATGATAACGTAACCAGCGCACTTGTAGGTCAGATAACCAACACCACAAATTACGTTTACTTCAATACGATTTCTCAATTGGTGGCGGGCACAACGTATAAGTACAGGGTCGAAGTGCAGTATTTTAACGGAACTGCAAACGTATTCGGTCCTGCAAGTAATGCGAATTGCCAGGTAACCGTGGCAGCTCCTACAACGACTGTTCCCTGTGGTGCCACCTACATCCGTAGCACCGGTCACGCATCAGCTGGTGTTGTACAGGGTGTAACCGGCTATCGTTTCACGTTCTATCAGAACAGCGTGATGGTTGGACAGCGCACGCAAACGTCGCATAATATTTATTTCAACCTTGTAGCAGGTCTTAGCGACGGACAAACTTACAAGTGGACGGTAGAAGTTCGATACAATCCTGGTCCCGGAAACGTTTTTGGTCCGCCAAGTACACAATGTAACATCACGTTTACCAACCCGGCACGTCTGGAAAACCCTAACCCTGACGGTTCTGATCCGTTAACCGGCGGGAATGCGGATTTCAATTTCGGAATATCGATGTATCCGAATCCGATCGGAAACGGAATCAATCCAACATTGGTTATTACGGGGGCTGATCAGCAGAACGCACTGGTAACAGTGATGGATCTCACTGGAAGAACAGTTGCAACTTATACCTTGTACGTTGTAGGTGATGAGTATTCGACCCAGCTTTCAGAATTCCCTGATCTTGTTGCAGGAATGTACCTCATTCAGGTACAAGTGGGCGACAAAGTACAGAGCCAGAAGTTTATCGCCGAATAACCGGCCGTAGAATAAAAATCAAAAGTCCCTCAGTGATGAGGGACTTTTTTTGTTTTCACTTGATACTTGTCACTTGAAAATTGGGTGGTGTCGGGATCCCAATCCCGACACCACCCAATTTTCAAGGTTCAAGTTAGCGCAACGAAAAAAGTCTCCCATTGCTGAGAGACTTACAGACTGCATCAAATAACCATTGCACAAGTTAAATTTATATGCAGCAGTTTTTTCGGTCAGTGATATGACCGGAACAAATCTGCAGAACATAAATTAAATACGAATGACCTGAATGGGGTAACCTATCTCCCCCGATTGGGGTATTATTTCGGGAGTTACAATCCGTTCTCTATAGCGAAACGTGCGATCTCGACTTTATTCTTGAGACCGAGTTTGCTCAGAATATTTTTGCGGTGGGTAATTACCGTTAGCGCACTGAGAAAAACTTTCTCGGCAATTTCTTTGTCGGTCAGACCTTGTGCGATCAAACTCAGAATTTCCTTTTCGCGTTTGGTCAGAACATCTACCGGACTTTCAGATTGCGGTGAAAAATTATTCATGAGTTGGGATGTAACTTCTTCACTGAAGTGTTTTTCTCCCTTCGCAACTTTGTGAATCACACGCACCAGTTCATCTTTGTCAACGTTCTTGGTTACATAACCTGCTACCCCGGCTTCGAGCATACGTTTGATAAACATACTTTCGTTGAGCATAGTGAGCGCTACAATCCTCACCGCCGGGTATGCTGCATGAATTTCTTTTGCGGCTTCAATACCGTCCTTTACCGGCATCTGAATATCGGTCAGCACCACATCCGGTTGGTGAATCTGCACCTGCTTCACAAGTTCTTCACCGTTTAGCGCATCACCTACAATTTCCAATTCAGGAACATCAGTCAACAATGCACGTATGCCATCCAGCATCACACGATGATCATCACAAATCACAATTCTTATTTTCGTCATGGTTCTTTTTTTTACCACATAGTTCAAACTGACGTTCTGCGCTTGCTTAGTGGTTTCGTGAAAAACGAAACCCCACATAGGGCACATAGAGAAGTTCGAACTCAGAGCTAAACTCTATCTGTTCTATGTACGGCTTGCGAAGCTTGCCACTTAACAATTCATACATGTGACGTATACTATTTTCTATGTGGTGAAAATTATACAGGTATTTCAGTCGTTATCGTGGTTCCTCTTCCGGGTTGCGAATCAATATTGATGTTTCCTTTCAACCATAACGAGCGCGTGACAATATTCTTCAATCCGCGACCGGTCTTCTTCGTTGTGGTGTCGAAACCTTTTCCATCATCTTCAATCATAATGGAAATATGTTCCTCCAGTCCTATCAATTGTAGACTGATCTCTTTTGCATCGGCATGCTTGAGGATGTTGTTCACTGCTTCCTGTACAATTCTGTAAATGTTGAATTGTGACTGCTTCTCCAAAGTAAACTTCTCCATATTGTGTACCTGAAGATTTACTTTCACCACACCGGCTTTTGATACTTTGCCCGCAAGTTCGTGTAATGCAGGAACCAGCCCGCCTTCTTCCAGCGTGTGCGGCATAAGATTGAACGTGATGTTCCTGATTTCCTCAGACGCCTGATTGAGCAGGTGCAACGAACTTTCTACTTTGGGCTGATCAATAGCTGACAATGTCTGCAGATGCATTTTCGTTGTCGACAGCAAATGTCCGAGACTATCGTGCAGATCTTCAGCAATGCGCTTACGTTCCGATTCCTGGGTTTCCATCACCGCATCGGCCTGTTCTTTCTGTTTTGTGTTCAGCTGAAGTTGGTGTTCTGTTTTCTGTTTCAGTCGTTGACGGTTAAATGCAAGCAACGTAATCAATAGCAACAGCACAAGTCCACCGGCAACAAACCATTTAATTAGTTTTTCTTTTTCAAGTTGTGCTGCCTGTTCAGTCTCACTTTTTTCTTTTTCCCTTTTGAATTGGTAATTCATTTCTGCTGTCACCACTTCACGCGTTTTTTCCTCGCTAAGCAATTGATTGCTGTACTCCATGTGTTTGTTCAGGTGAAAATTGGCTTCTTTCCACAAGCCCAGAGCACTATCGGCCTGATACAAAACGCTGTGTGAGTTCTTTAGTATTTCGAGATTGCTTCTGGCCTCACCAATAGCCAGTGCTTTATTCGTGATTTCAATCGCTTCATCATTTTTTCCCTGCAGCACATACACCTGTCCAATGTTGCTATAAGCGTTAGCAAGTGTCTCCATGTCCTGAAGAGAATCCGCAATCGCCGCTGAAGCGTAAAAATTTTCGAGTGCCAGATCATACTGCTTCAAGTACACGTAAATTCCACCGATGTTCCCATACGTTGAACCGACACCCTGTCGATCGCCGACCTGCTGTTTCAGGCGTATCGCTTCCCTATGATTCTTCAGTGCTTCATCGTAGTTGTTCAGCAAACCATGCGCAGCACCAAGACTACCGTAACTAACGCCTGCCGCTGCCCAGTCTTTCATGGCGAGTCGGAGCTCGAGTGCTTTTCCGTAGTTCACAAGTGCCGAGTCGTAATCCTTCATCAACAGGTTTACATTGCCCATATTGTTGTAAACATTTCCGAGATGCTTGCGCATTAGCGGATCTGTTTTAACAAGCACTTCGAAGATTCCGCGCGCGCGCAGGTAATGTTCCATTGATGCTGGATAATTCCCTTGTGTCATATATATGTTACCCATGCCCAGGTTGGAAGCGCCTATCCCCAATGGATTTTCCGCTTCTGTTTGCAGCTGAATAGCTTTTTGCTGGCAGTAGGTTGCTGAATCGAACATCGCAGCGAGATAGTAGATGTTGCCTGCATTCGTGTATCCGCTTCCTTCACCCTTGTTATATCCGATCTTGTTGCCAAGTTCAATTGCTTGATTCGCAACAAGGAGCGATGAGTCGTATTTAGCTGTTTCATATAACCGTCGCGACAATAAATTCAACGAATTCACCTTTCCTGTATCATCAGGTTGCGAGCGCACAGCTCCGACCAAGGAATCAGTTTTTGACTTTTGCGCCACAACTGGACACACGATTCCCAGCAAGAGAATTCCAATAAGAAGAGGCTTCAGCATTGGGTGTGAAGGTAGAGGCAAGCGAAAATTACGGCGTCACGGGATTTCGAAAATAAACAGGAGGTTAACGAATATCTCCCCCAATTGGGGTAGAAGCGATTACATCATTGAGTGCAGAACAAAACGATCTTGGCGGCTGAAATTTGTTGCTGAACAAATATCACCAACCAACCAATTATGAAAAAGCTACTCATTGCACTTACACTGCTGATCGGCGTCTCCGTACACGGTCAGTTTATTCAAATGAAAAAAACCTATACGGGTTATCATTACGGTTTTGGATTCTGGAATCCCGATGACATCAACAAGTTTGTTGTGGGATTCAACGATATGTATCGTGATGATCTTAATTCCTATTTCAGTCAGTTCTCCGGTCGCGATCGTGGAATGAACTTTACAACCAGCGGGTTCCGTTTCATCGTGGGAAAAGAAGATAGTGAAACGAAATTTACGTTCAGTACCGATTACGCTTTCGGTGCCGGGAAAGAAAAGAATGAAGCTGAGTTCAAGAACGGAATCAAGCAGCACATGACCTTGAAGTTCCGCACCAACCAGATCAACATGACCTTTGGTATTGCGAAGAAGGACAATAAGGTCTGGATTGAGGGAATGTATTGCACGAATCTTCAGAAGATCATCATTGAATATTCAACTGAACATCTGAACGGTGTGAACAGTTTCGGAACCGAGTACAAACTCAATGGAGTTTACGTTGGAACTATCAAAACGATGGAACTCGGTGCACAGTTCAGCTACAAGTGGAAGAAGAATGTTTTCTACACACGGGTGCTGTACCCGATTGCTGTAATTGGTCCTGATAAATCAGAAAGAACTTTCGTTGATGAACGCAGCGGTTATCCTGCACCGAATGATTTTCCTTCTGATTACGACGCGTATGTAAACAATCCTTCAGGTTATACGGCCAATGATGGCGCGTTAACAACGAATGGCATGAAAGGATTGTCGTTCGGTTTCGGAATGTTTCAC
>CAYUTR010000131.1:0-12491 GCA_964447465.1 uncultured Chryseobacterium sp. | reverse complement strand
GCACTTCCTTATTCCTGACTTCAAGCTCAACTTTCTGCCTGGAAATTTCATGGTTTGCCTTCTTCTTCTGCGCGTAAGCCCTGAAAATAAAGAATGCACCAACCAATGAAAGAAGAAGAAATCCTCCCGTTACGTAATTCAGCAGGTCCTTACGCCGGATGCTTTCCCCCTGTATGTCGTTATTCTGCTTCAGCAGTTCATTTTCCTTCTGCTTCTGGGCCGTTTCATATTTTGTCTGGATGTCCAGGATTTCCCTCGCTTTTCGCTCGCTGAAAACAGAATCACGGTATGCTGTATAAAGTTTATATGATTCATATGCGTTTCTGTAGTCCCCTTGTTTTGCATAGATATTCGAGATAGTCAGATAAATTTCGCGTTGGAGAAAATAATTTTTTATGCTATGCGCCAGCGCGATGGCAACATTGAGATTTTCCAGTGCCTTGTCGTAGTCGCCCATTTCTCCATAGGCCTCACCGATGTTCGCATAAGCAGAAACTAATCCACGCTTGTCATTCAGTTTTTCTTTGATCTCCTGACTCTTTTCGAAATAAGTTATGCTCTTTGGAAAATCACCTTGCATAAAATAAATTGTTCCCAACGAATTATATGCATACGACGGGATTCTTGGATCCGTCTCTGGAGTTACTGCAGCAAGACATTCTTCACTGTAATAAATCGCACTGTCGTACCTACCCCGATCATAATAAGCATTACTCAGGTTAAGATAAGCGCTGGCTAATTCCCGGTCCTTATCCATTTCCCTTATTGCCAATGCTTTCCGGAAGTAGTCCATAACCTTCTCTTCATTCCCTGCTTCCCGCGAATACAAGAGTCCCAGATTTGCATAACACGATGCTTTCATGTACGTGTTATTTGTAATCTCTGCCAACTCGAGCGCCTTGTTTTGCGCCTCGAATGCTTCCACAATCCGACCAAGATTGTCGCATGCGATCCCACGATTGCAATAGCCATTCATCAAAGACACCGTATCATTCAGCTTCACCGCCAGGGCAATCGTCATATCTGCGTAGTGAAGTGCCGAATCGGGCTGATCCTCCGATAATCCATTCGCAATTAAGTTGTACAAACGAACCACCACGGCGTCCTCTTTTGCCACGGCAACTTCACGTTTCAGCGAATCGATTATTTCAAACCGTTGTGCATTCAGAAGTTCTACGTCCAAACAACCCAACAATAACAACAGAATGAAAATTAATCTTCGCTGTTTGATCATGTGCGTTCGCGATTACTTACAATTTCGTCCACCACGGCAGGATCAAGCAAAGTTGATGTGTCGCCGAGATTGGAGATTTCTCCTTCCGCTACCTTACGTAATATACGCCGCATGATTTTTCCGGAACGCGTTTTAGGAAGACCTGTAACAATCTGAATTTTATCAGGCTTGGCAATCGGTCCGATAATTCTGTTTACCTCTGCAATAATTTCAAGACGAAGTTTCGCAGCGTCCTCTACTTTTCCGGTGGCGATAACATACGCGTAGATTCCCTGGCCTTTTATCTCGTGCGGATAACCGACCACCGCGCTTTCTACAATATCCGGATGTTCATTGATCGCACTCTCCACTTCTGCAGTTCCTATGCGATGACCGGAAACATTCATCACATCATCAACTCTTCCGGTGATGCGATAATTTCCTTTCAGATCGCGACGACAACCATCGCCGGTGAAATACAGATTATGATAAGTAGCAAAGTAAGTTGTGCGACAACGTTCATGATCGCCATACGTTGTGCGGATGATCGAAGGCCATGGAAATTTTATGCAGAGATTTCCTTCCACTCCATTGCCGGTGATTTCATTTCCTTTCTCATCTACGAGAACAGGTTGAATTCCCGGAAGCGGAAGTGTTGCAAATCCAGGAATCGTTTCAGTAAGTCCGGCGAGTGGAGAAATCAGGATTCCACCTGTTTCAGTCTGCCACCACGTGTCGACGATCGGACAATTTTCTTTCCCGATGTTTTTGTGATACCATTCCCATGCTTCTACGTTGATTGGTTCTCCTACAGATCCAAGCACACGAAGTGAGTTCAGTTTGTAAGGTTTCACGAAATCAAGTCCCGCTGCTTCAAGTGCACGGATTGCGGTCGGCGCGGTGTAAAAAATATTCACCGCGTATTTATCGATCACCTGCCAGAAGCGACCTGCATCCGGAAACGTGGGTACGCCTTCGAAAATCACAGACGTTGCACCGCACAAGAGCGGACCGTAAATGATGTATGAGTGTCCGGTTACCCAACCAATATCGGCCGTACACCAGAATACTTCATTCTCGTTGTACTGAAACACATTCTGAAAAGTGTACGCTGTATAAACCATGTATCCGCCGCAGGTATGCACAACGCCTTTCGGTTTACCTGTAGAGCCGGATGTGTAAAGAATGAACAACATGTCTTCACTGTCCATCACTTCAGCTTCACACACAGCAGAAACATTTTTCATCTCCTCGTGCCACCACGTGTCCTGCCCGTCTTTCATCACGACGCTGTCGCCGGTACGTTTCAAAACTATCACACTTTTCATGGTGTGACATTCTTCCACGGCTTCGTCGACAATACGTTTGATAGGAATTGATTTTGCGCCTCGATACGCACCATCGCTGGTAACAACAACAGAACAGCCGCAATCCTGAATTCTTCCCATTAGTGACGAAGCAGAAAATCCGGCGAAGACTACAGAATGAATAGCACCAATTCTCGCACAAGCCAGAACTGCTACAGCAAGTTCGGGAACCATCGGCATGTACAGACAAACGCGATCACCTTTCGTAACGCCTTTTGATTTCAAGACATTTGCAAAGCGACAAACATCCGCATGCAATTCGCGATACGTAATTTTTCTTCCCGCTTCATCCGGACTATTCGGTTCCCAATGAAATGCAACACGATCTCCATTTTTTTCGAGATGACGATCGAGACAATTTTCCGCGATGTTCAACTTGCCGTTGATGAACCATTCAACTTTCGGTTCGGTGAAATTCCAGTCGAGGACTTTATCCCACTTTTTCTTCCAGGAAAAATTGTCGGCGATTTCACCCCAGAATTCTTCGGGTGCTGTTATACTTTTATCGTATGCGGTTTTATACTCTTCGAAAGTGCGGATTCTCATAGGTAAAATATCTCCTTAAAAGTAGCACGAATCGCGGTGAAAGCAAATGCTTAACTTGCCGCATCAAAACCAACTTATGAAGAACTACAGTCTGTGTCTTGCAGCCGCTTTCGGCCTGATTTTATCCGCTTGCGGATCGCCGGGAGAACCCAAAATTGTAATCGACTCTGTTGTAGAGAAGCATGAAGGAATTGATCTCCTCTCGAAGGAAAAGCCCGAATTCGATTCCTCGTTGGCCGCGACACTTGGTGCAGATGAATATGGGATGCACCATTATGTAATGGCATTTCTCAAAGCAGGTCCGAACCGCAATCAGGATTCTGCAGCAGCAGATTCAATCATGGCCGAACATCTTGACAATATAATGCGCATGGCCAACGAAGGAAAACTCGTGGTAGCTGGCCCGTTCATGGACGATACAGATCTGAAAGGCGTTTACATTTTCAATGTGGCGACTGTAGAAGAAGCCGAAGCACTTACGAAAACGGATCCCGCGATACAATCGGGAAGGTTGATCATGGAATTACATCCGTGGTATGGATCTGCGGCGTTGATACTGAATAATAATCTGCACAAACGCGTAGAACACACAAATGTCGCCGACTAACCAATAATACAACGTGATGATGGAATGGAGATCTGTTTTTGTATTTCTGGCTGGATTTATTCTGCTGATATCAACCAATCTGAAAGGTCAATCGCGAGTCGACTCATTGGAGAGTGAATTAGCGAAAGCCTCCCACGATACTGTGCGACTGCAATGTATGGTTGGACTTGTTGAAGAGCTGGGGCCAACTCCAGAAGGGATTAAATACAACGAGCAGATGGGTGTGCTTGCTAAAGCTGGCATGAACAGTAGTGATCCATCCACAGTAACAGCATCACGTATTAAGTATATCACCTTTCTGGGTAATGCAGGTTATATCGCAGAAATCAATGGCGACATTCCACTTGCACTGCAATATTACAACGAAGGCATAGAGCTGAGCAAAGAAGGTGTCGATCCCTTGGTTTATGCAAGCCTTCTGAATAATATCGGATATGTTTACAGTGGATTGGGTGACATGCCCCGCGCTATGTCCTATTACCGTTCCGCGTTGCACATTCGTGATTCGCTGAACGATAAAAGAGGAATTGCAACATGCATAAATAATCTTGCAGGCATTTATCGGGATCAGGGAGAACTGGATACTGCCCTCGTATACTACGAACGTTTCACAGCTACATGTGCCGAAATTAAAGACAGCAGTGGCATTGCACTTGGTTTGAATAATATCGGTAAGATGTACATCACTTTGCACGATACACTCAAAGCGCGTGAATATCTCGACAGGAGTTATGCCATTAGTGTTAAGATTGGTGACGAAAAAGAAATTGGCCACTCATTATATGGCAAGGCCCTCCTCAGTTTTGAATCCGGCGATTTCGTACGTACTCGTGCGTACCTTGAAGATGCCATTGATCATCAGAAGCGTGCAGGGCATATGCGCAGTATGGCATCTTCCATGCTTAAGCTTGCGGAAACAGAACTCAAACTGGGCGAGCATGAACTGGCACTCCAATATGCAAGTGAATCACACGAGATCGCATTGAAGACCGGCTACCTCGATCTCATACAACGATCTGCCGGTACTTTGAAGAATGTCTACAGACAGACTGGTAATGATTCACTGGCTCTGGTCATGTATGAGCTGGAAGTGAAAATGCGTGATAGCATTACCAATGAAACCAACAGGAAATTAATCATACGCAATGGACTCGAACGAGAATTTGAACTCAAGACTGTTGAACTCGAACAGATCTCGCAACGCGAAAAATTGATCCGAAATTTTGCTCTTGGAGGATTAGGAATCGTCTTGATCTTCCTTGTGTTTGTAATTATTCAGCGAAATAATATTTCAAAAGAACGTAAACGCAGCGACGCCTTGCTTCTGAATATCCTTCCGTCGGCTGTTGCAGAAGAATTGAAAGTAACCGGTAAGTCAGAAACACAGGCCTTTGATGAAGTAACGGTTCTGTTCACCGACTTTAAAGGATTCACTCAAATCAGCGAACGTTTATCGCCGAAAGAACTGGTCCAGGAACTCGATGAACACTTCAAAGCATTTGATGCAATCATGGAGAAATACGGAGTTGAAAAAATAAAAACGATTGGCGATTCCTATATGGCAGCTGGTGGCTTACCCGTGGCAAATACCACGAATCCATTTGATGTGGTGACTGCGGCGATGGACATCAAAACCTACATGGAAAATGTAAATGCCGGCAAGCAAGCGGGAAAGGAAGTTTTCGAAATCCGGATTGGAATTCACACAGGTCCTATTGTAGCAGGAATTGTAGGTGTTAAAAAATTCGCCTACGATATCTGGGGCGACACAGTGAATACAGCAAGTCGAATGGAAAGTAGCGGTGAGGCGGGTAAAGTAAATATTTCCGAAAGTACCTATCAACACGTGAAGGATAACTTCAATTGTACTTATCGCGGAAATATTACGGCGAAGAACAAAGGAGAAATTGCAATGTACTTTGTAGATTCTTCGAAAACCTAATGAGAAATGACTGACAGAGATCACCTCAGAAATTTACGCATCCCTACTCGGGAAAATCCGTTACGCATTCTGACGAGTGCTTGCCTGCTAGGTGTAGCCTGTGGCGTTGAAGGAACAACATATGGAGACTACCCCAGTGTGTTGCAACTCATGAAATACAAAACCGCGAAACTGTTTCAGTTTTGTCCTGAAGATTTTTCTTTCGGCACTCCACGCGAGATGTGTGACATCCACGGGGGAAATGGAGATGACGTACTCGACGGAAAAGCAAAAGTGCTTACTGAGTCGGGGATTGACTGGACCGAAGGAATGATTCGCGCTTCAGAGAAAATGCTGGAAGTAGCGAAGAACAACAATGTCGAATTGTGCGTGATGATGGATATTTCCGCTGCATGTGGAAGTACGGTGATTTATTCCGGAAATCGTTATGCCGAGAACAAAGTTTACCAGATCGGGAAAGGTGTTTGTGGTGCGCAACTCATGCGAAATGGATTCAAAGTGATCAGTCAGCGCGATTTTGCATCTCTTGAAATTCTGTACAGTAAGTTGGACGGAAGCCACGAAATTAATACAGCCGCAATTGACCATTATGAGGGTGAATGGTATCGCGGCTATTTCAAGTGAATTTGCGCCACAATTGAGCGCGTAAGAACCTGCACATTCCGGGTCGGATTCCCAAAGCGTTTACAGTAGTTTTACATTGACCAATTTCTCAATTGTTAAACCTAAAACTACGTGCATGATAAAAAGCTACTTTCTGATTACATTTTTATCCATTTCCACTTTTGCCGGCGCGCAAACGTGGACGCAGTATTTCGATGGCGCTGATACTTCCGCGTTTAATTCTATCCTGATCGACATTGATACAACCGGTGGAAATGTATGGCAGGTGGGCCCTCCGCAGAAAATCATTTTCGATAGTGCTGCTTCGGTTCCGAATGTACTCGTGACGGATACAATTAATCCGTACCCGGCGAATGACACTTCGTCGTTCGAGTTTGAATTTCTTCCGTGGTCGAACTTCGGAATCTTCGCGTTGCAGTGGAAACAGAAAATTGATCTGGATTCTGCGGGAGATGCAGGAGCAATTGAATACTCCATGGACGACGGTGTTACGTGGACCAGTGTATTCAACAATCCGTTCGTGTACAATTTCTACGGATTCACTCCCGGAGATACAGGAACCACCGCGAACGGTGTGCAAGGCTTCACCGGCACTGACTCGACGTGGCGCGATATCTGGCTGTGCTTTCAGATGTCATGGTTACAGCAGGCGAATTTTGATACTGTGCTGTTCCGTTACACCATCTATTCAGATTCGCTGGACAATCAACGCGAAGGATGGATGATCGACAACATGAACATGCACATTACCATTGTGCACACTGCTAAAGGCGAACAGAAGGATGCGTACCAGAAAGTTTATCCGTCAGTTACCGATGGCATTGTACACATCGAAACAATGGCGTTGAATGAGTTTCACATTATCGAAAACATGCAGCTGATTGATGCAACCGGCCGCGTGGTGAGAGAATGGAAAAATATTCCAACGCGATTCTGGATTGACATCGGTGACCAGCCCAACGGCAGTTACATACTGAACATCCAGACCAACAAACAGACGAATTCTTTTCCAGTAATTCTTCAACGGTAAAATGCGTCGTACTGTTTGTGCATTACTCATTATTACACTCATCACAGGAGTGCTTTCCGGGTTCAAAGAAACCCCCGGAAGCACTCCTTATGTTTTTCCGAAGCTGATGTTCTTTCCGGAAATGCCGGTGAACATAAACAATCCGGTTACAGTTGAAGGAGCAGAACTCGGACGTCATTTGTTTTACGATCCCATTCTCAGTTCCGACAGTACAATGGCATGCGCATCCTGTCACAAACAGGAATTTGCATTCAGTGATGCGCCAAATCAATTCAGCAAGGGTCGCAATGAAAAATTGCTGGCGAGAAACACCATGCCTTTATTTAATCTTGCATGGGCATCCGAATTTTTCTGGGACGGGCGCGCCACTTCATTGGAGAACCAGGTATTCGAGCCCGTTCGTTCGCACGATGAAATGGATTTATCGTGGATAGAAGCTGCAGAAAGAATCGAGCGGATTACATTCTACAAACAGAAATTTGCGCTCGCGTTCGGTGAGGAAAAAATTGACAGTGTACTCATCTCGAAAGCAGTCGGACAATTTCTGCGCACATTGATTTCGAACACATCGCGCTACGACAGTCTGCAGATGGGATTGATTTCCTTCACGAAAGATGAAGCCGAGGGATTTGTACTGGTAAACGATATGACGAAAGGGGATTGTCTGCATTGTCACACAACAGACGCAGATGCATTGGGCACAACGAATAAATTCTCCAACAACGGGCTCGATGCGTTCGCTGATGCGCATGAATGCAAAGACATCGGTCGCGGAAAAGTAAGTGGTGCGTTGAAAGACTACGGACACTTCCGGATTCCGTCGCTGCGGAATATTGCACTCACGGCACCTTACATGCACGATGGTCGGTTCAAAACACTCGAGGAAGTTGTCGATTTCTACAGCGAAGGCGTGAAGACCAACGCAACGATTGATTCGAAAATTGGATCACATCCGCGAGGAGGAGTGCATCTTACTGCGGAGGAAAAAAGAAAACTGATCGTGTTTTTGAATACGCTTACTGATCGGGCGTTTGCAAGTGATCAGCGATTTTCGAATCCTGTACGCAAGTAATTACTGTGGATCATAATCGTCTACGATAATCCCGCCTGCAATAATTTCCTGCAATTGCGCAACTCCCTGTACTTCACGACGTCGACCATACTCCCAGAAGGTGAAGCGATCGTTTTCTGCGTCGATGGCCTCCACTGTAATCCAATGCGTACCCCAGAACAGGTGCTCCAGTCCGCGAGGTGCAACGTATTCTGTATCTGCACCCGAAATCGTATCGAGAACGCTGCTGTTCACCAGGAGGAATACGTGCTTTCCGGTAGCTGAATCCGCAGCAGCTTTTATTTTATCGAACTGGAGATCGGTGATTCCGCGAACATTATTTCCAACTTTTTCTGCATTAAAACCCATGTTGCGGAAAAGACGCAGCTGAGGATTAATTGCAGTTGCCGACCACAGTCGGTTTTCGTGGTGCAGATCGGGATCGTACGGTGTCAACGTAAATGGAAACGTACGAAATGCTGAAGTAAGTGTAAGATAAAACACCATGTCCATACCCTGCGGCATTTCTTCGTCTTTGAATCTTACCCGTTGTGCCGGATCCCACTGGATTTTATTTTCATTAACGGCTGTAATCACTTCATGCGGTGTTACGTACTCTATTCCATTCCAGTTTGATCTTCCTGTGTAATAAAGCTCAGTCATGAACCGTTTGTATTCGCTTGAATCACGCTGAATCCACAAACGAGCAAATGCGATCTTTCCACAAAAACTGGTAGAGTGAGATTGAAACAAACTGTCTCCACCGCTCCGGAGATTTAACCGCAACTGAGATCTGAAAGACTGATAAGAAATCGATGGAAATATCCGGGAGTTGGAATCCGTAACACCGATTGCAGAGTTCAGGTGCTTCGTTACTTTGTGCATCTCCTTGGTATCAAGAAAAGAGAAATTCTGCGTAAACATGGGCACCGTTAAATGCATGGAGTCAAGCAACTCCGGAACTTCTCTTGCCGGAGTTTTCACCACTACATCAACGATCATTTTATTGCGTTCAGCAGGATCTGACACGTATGGCGAAACCGCGTCATTTATAGCTTCGGACCTGGCCGAATCAAGAATTGCAATCCTCTCGGGAATAGATAACCTTCTGAGTTTTTGGGTTCTTTTCGCTTTCCAGTATATAGTGTACGGGTCGTAAACACCACTCAATTCTGCGTTTTTGACCGATTGCGCAGGAAGTTCTAATCCGCTTATCGCGAATAACAGCAAAAACACGACTAAGCAATTTCTCCAGCGTTTCATTGTACTATCTATAGACGATAGTTATACGAAAAACGTGCCGGAAGTATTCATAAAGAATCTTAAGAAATCGGACAAAGAGAACACACAGACCGGAAGATAAACCTTAGAGTGGGCTAAGCGTCGTTTCAGGCCGAATGCCCCCGGGATGTTAATCCTTCCTAGTCGCGTACGCAATCACATCTTTATCAGTGATCAACTTTTCTCCGAGAATAATCAATCGCTCAATCACGTTTCTGAATTCACGGATATTTCCGGTCCAATTGATTTTCTGCAATTCTTTGATCGCTTCCTTAGAAATCGTTTTCATCGTGCCGCTTTCTTCTCCGATTGTTTTCAGGAAGTGTTCAGCCAACAATGGAATATCTTCTTTGCGGTCGTTCAGCGATGGAACGTGAATTAGGATCACGCTTAAGCGGTGATACAAATCTTCGCGGAACATTCCCTTCAGAATTTCACGCTTGAGATCCTTGTTAGTTGCAGCAAGTATGCGAACGTTCACTTTGATTTCTTTGTCGCCACCAACACGTGTGATTTTGCTTTCCTGCAAAGCGCGGAGAACTTTCGCTTGTGCGGAGAGCGACATATCGCCGATCTCGTCAAGGAAAATTGTTCCGCCCTCTGCGTTTTCGAATTTCCCTTTACGTTGCGCAACTGCAGATGTGAATGCACCTTTTTCGTGACCAAACAGTTCTGATTCGATTAGCTCAGATGGAATCGCAGCACAGTTTACTTCGATGAGCGGTGCACCTGCCCTACCCGACTTCTCGTGCAGCCAGCGTGCGACTAATTCTTTTCCAGTTCCATTTTCGCCAGTAATGAGAACGCGTGCATCAGTCGGCGCAACTTTCTCAATCATCTCTTTGATGTTGGAAATCGCAGCCGAGTCGCCGATCATATCAAACGTCTTGCTGATTTTCTTTTTCAGCGAGCGTGTTTCTGTAACGAGATTCGATTTGTCGAGGGCATTGCGGATTGTAACAAGAAGACGATTCAGATCAAGTGGCTTCTGAATGAAATCATAAGCACCTTTCTTCACGGCTTCAACAGCAGTCTCAATGTTTCCATGACCGGAAATCATTACCACAGGAGCATCAACAGCCGCTTCCATCAATTTGTCGAGTGCTTCCATTCCATCCATCTTCGGCATCTTGATGTCGCAGAGAATGATGTCGAACTTTTCCTTCTGAGCCATGGTCAGACCTTCAAGTCCGTCCTGGGCTTCTTCTACTTTGAAGTTTTCGTATTCAAGAATTTCACGAAGGGTGCGGCGGATGGATTTTTCGTCGTCGATGATTAATATTCGAGGCATAGGTGCTGAATGAGGCTTAAAAATACGAATTCCTATCGGTTCTCAGTGCTCAGTGCTCAGTTACCTGAGGACCAGATCGTGGCAATTTTTGCCGACTTTTCAAGAAACCAGTCCTTCGCTATTAGGTAGGTCGTACCTATTATCAAACGGAGCACCGAGAACAGAGCACTGAGCACCATTCCTCTCATCAGCACGGTTCTCCGCTTGTCCTGCGTTCACATTTCCTTAAGATTTCCATTAACATTCCCATCCGGATTTTTTTCCGCGATGAATATGAAGAACTGCCGTTGATATAATATCCGTGAACTCCGTTGAACAAATCACGTTCATTTGTCTCGGGGGAAGTACAGTTTTACTTCCGGGACGAAGAACCGAGGGATAAATGCGGCACGGTCAAGGTGTATTGGTGTTAACCTGCGTTTATGGTTCTTCGTCCTTATTTTTCTTGACAGGAATTTCAGGTTTGTCAGTTCGAGCGTATCCCGATTGCTATCGGGAGAGAACTCAACAACCCGGCTTGATCCACGATTTTTGTCGACTTCTCGACGCACCTTGTGCTGAGCATTTCGACTACGCTCAATATAAACTCCGTCGAAGTGCTCGAAGTGACAAAATCGCGACGTTGCGAAAACTAGTTTTCTTGGTCCTTGCTTTTTTCCTTGAGAAACCTCTGAAGCACGCCTTCCTTCAGCGCGTACGATGACATGCGCATATGTTCGATTCCAAGTTCGCGTATGATGTACTCAACGAGAATTGCGGAAATCACAATCATGTCTACGCGCATTGCAACGAGTCCTTTGATCTGCAAACGTTTTTCCCGCGTTGAAGAAAGCAACTGCTTATGAATCACTTCTGCCTGGCCAAGATCGAAAACGAATTCTGTTCCCTCGAATTCTTCACCGCTGTAGTAACGCGCAAGAATCATTTCCGCGAGCGAATCAAATGAACCGGAAGCACCAACGAGTTCGTGTACCGGATAATCCATTACAGCTTCGCGCAACGGCGCCAATGCAAACTCCAGAAATTTTATTACCTCGTTGATTTCGTCCTGCGTGATCGGATCAGAAGGAGTGAATCGCTGCAACAAACGTGATGCCCCAATCTCAAAACTTTGTTTCCACACCAATCCATTTTTGTTCGCGATGATGAACTCCGTACTTCCACCACCGATATCCATAATGAGTGAATTCTGCTCATGAAATTCTATCGCCTGACAAACACCTTCGTAGATGTACTGCGCTTCTTCGTCTCCACTGATGATGTTGATCTTGATTCCGCAACGATGGAATACATCCTGCACAAATTGCTGTCCGTTCCCGGCGTTACGCATGGCTGATGTTGCAAAAGCCATCTTGCGGTCGACACGCCACTGACGTATTGCTTCAGCATAAGTGTCCATCGCTTCCAGTCCGCGCATATAGGCATCAGGAACAATTGTACCGCTGTTGATTCCACCTTCACCTAAACGCACAGGCAACTTCTCGTTGAAGATCGTAACGAATCCTCCTTCTGAATTTGTCTCTGCAATCAGGAGGTTAA
>CAYUTR010000130.1:0-12525 GCA_964447465.1 uncultured Chryseobacterium sp. | reverse complement strand
TCCGAATTTCTCAATGAGTCCAAGCGGATCAGGAGAATTTCCGAGCGACTTCGACATTTTTCTGCCTTGCTTGTCGCGAACAATTCCGGTGAGATAAACATTCGAGAATGGTTTCTCACCAACGTATTCATATCCTGCGATGATCATTCGCGCAACCCAGAAAAATAAAATTTCGGGTGCGGTAACGAGATCATTCGTTGGGTAATAATATTTCAGATCGGCATTGTGATTCGCTTTTCCATTGCGGATTGCAGCCGGATCGAAAACCGTAATCGGCCAGAGCCAGGAAGAGAACCAGGTATCAACTACATCTTCATCCTGACGGATAGCACCTGTATTTCCTTTCTTCGCGAATTCTGCTTTTGCTTCTGCTTCCGTTTTTGCAACAACGAAATTTCCGTTCTCATCGTACCACGCTGGAATACGTTGTCCCCACCAGAGCTGACGCGAAATGCACCAGTCCTGAACATTCTCCATCCAATACTTGTAGGTATTGATGAACTTATCAGGAATGAGATTCACTTCTCCTTCAACCACTGCTTTCAGTGCAGGTATTGAAAATTCTTTCATCGCCACAAACCACTGCGGAGAAAGTCGCGGTTCAATAACAGAATTGGTTCGTTCAGAATATCCAATGCTGTTCTTGATCTCATCCACTTTCGTGATATGACCTTTCTCTTCGAGATCTTTTACAATGTGCTTGCGACACGCGAAACGATCCTGACCGATATACAATTGTGCCGCAGCACTCATCGTTCCATCCGGATTCAGAATGTCAATCGATTCAAGTTTGTGTTTCTTCCCGAGTTCGTAGTCATTCTTATCGTGAGCAGGCGTTACTTTCAACGCACCGGTTCCGAATTCCTTGTCAACATATTCGTCGGCGATGATAATCACCGCGCGACCGATGAGTGGAACTAAAACTTTTTTGCCAACGAGTTTTGTATAGCGCTCATCTTCCGGGTGAACGCAAATCGCTGTATCGCCAAGAATTGTTTCCGGACGCGTTGTTGCAATTGTGATCCACTCATCAGAAGTTCCCTCGACTTTGTATTTGATGTAATACAATTTCGAAGTGGCTTCCTTCATGAAAACTTCTTCGTCAGAAACTGCGGTGAGTGCAGAAGGATCCCAGTTCACCATCCGCGTTCCGCGATAGATGTAACCTTTCTTGTGCAGATCGATAAACACATCGATTACTGATTCGCTCAACTCTTCTTCCATCGTGAATCGCGTACGATCCCAATCGCAGGAAGCTCCGAGTTTTTTCAGCTGATCGAGAATGATTCCGCCGTATTTCTCTTTCCACGTCCATGCGTGCTTGAGAAATTCATCTCGCGTCAAATCTTTTTTGTTGATGCCTTGTTCTTTCAGCAACGCAACAACTTTTGCTTCCGTTGCAATTGAAGCGTGGTCCGTTCCAGGAACCCAACAAGCATTCTTGCCTTGCATACGCGCACGACGAACCAACACATCCTGAATCGTATTGTTCAGCATGTGACCCATGTGAAGCACCCCGGTGACGTTCGGCGGAGGAATAACTACCGTGTACGGTTCGCGATTGTCGGGAACAGAGCGGAAAAAGCCGTTCTCCATCCACCATGCGTACCATTTGTCTTCTGCCGACTTAGGGTCGAATGTTTTGGGGATTTCCATTAGTTACGTTATCTTCGTTATCGCCCTGTTTTCGCAGTGTCAGGTGAGACACCAGACGCCACTCAAACGGGAGTCAAATTTACTAAAAAAAGCAGCTTTTTTCTTTCAGAATGGCACGATTTCTGATACTATTGCCCGATAACACAACCAACAAAACGATCCAAAAATTTACAGTCATGAAAAAACTACTTCTCTTGCCTCTTTTTGCCATGAGCTTTATCACGGCATCTGCCCAGGCTCCAACTACTTCTGGTGCTGAACGTCCGGGCGGTCCTGTGATGAAATTCGAAGAATTAGACTTCAATTTCGGCACAATTAAGCAGGGCGAATCAGTAACGCACATCTTCAAATTCAAGAACGAAGGCAAAGAGCCCCTGATTATCAACACTGCTGTTGGTTCATGCGGTTGCACAGTTCCTGAGTATCCAAAAGAGCCGATCCGTCCGAACGGTCCCGGTGAAATCAAAGTAACATTCAACTCTACTGGCAAATCAGGTCCACAAGACAAGACAGTTACTATCACTTATGATACTGATAAGACAGTTGTTCTTCACATGAGAGGAACTGTAGAAGTACCGGCACCTGCTCCAACGCAAGCTCCGACGGCTCCTGCACAGGCTCCTGCTCCAGCACCTGCTACTGCAAAGCCAGCACCTGCTCCATCTCCGTCACCTGCAACTGCTCAGCCTAAAGCTGTTGTAGTTCCAGCTCCGGCAACAAGAGATGCACAGCCAACTCCGAATCCTAAATACTAATCACTGATTTTTCATTCGAAATGAAAAAGATCATTCTACTTGCAGCGGTTTGCGCCCTGACGATAAATGTCTGGGCGCAAACGCCTGCTCCAAAACCAGCACCGAAAGCAGCTCCTGTTGCTGCAGGAACATCTGCTCCCGTTCCAGAAGTGGATCCGGGATTTAAATTCGACAAGCTCGATCACGACTATGGCACAATTCCAAAAGGAGCTGAGCCGTATTGTGAATTCCGTTTGACGAACACTGGTAAAACTCCACTGATCATTGCAAGCGCAGTAGGTTCATGTGGATGTACAGTTCCTGAATATCCGAAAGAGCCCATTGCTCCGGGTGCCAGCGTTATCATCAAGGTACGTTACGACACCCAGCGCATTGGTCATTTTGAAAAGCAGGTAACGGTAAGTTTCGCAGGACAAAGTGTACCTGCAATTCTGAAAATTCACGGAACAGTGGAAGCACCTCCAGCTGAACAGCCATTCCCTTCACCGGGAAGCGGAACAGGCAACACAGGTGCTCCGGTTAACCAGGAACCATAACTCTCTACATGAAATCCTGACGTTTACAGTCAGGTTTCACGAATTCGTTAGCCAAAAAGCTAAAAATCATGAGTAAAAAGGCAATCGCTTTGTTGCTGTTTGTTACGGCCTTCGGAAGTTTACGTGCTCAAGACCTTGCTCTTGCTGCAATAGCTATAGAAGGAGCTGTAATCACTTTTGAAGCGACAGAGGTTGACTTTGGAGATGTTGCAGAAGGTACCAAACCGATCAGAACTTTTAAGTTCACCAATACCGGAACTGCACCTTTGGTTATTTCCAGCATCAAGGGACAATGCGGTTGCACCACAATTGCAGACAGCTGGCCCAAAGACGCGATAGCACCAGGTGGCACAGGAGAATTTCAGGTGTCCTATGATACTGAAGCGCGCGTAGGCCACTTCGACAAAAAAATCATCATCACCTCTAATGCAACAGTTCCTGTTACGGAAGTGAGAATCAAAGGGAACGTTACTGCAAAATAGATCTCGGTTAAAACTAGATTCAGGCCCCGGAAAAATCCGGGGCTTTTTTATGTGCCGATATGCAGATGTGCCGACCCTTCGACTACGCTCAGGACGAGTATGCAGATTGAGTTTGGTGTTATCGGTTTCTCCAATGAATTAACAGAGTATGGTGCGGTTGTTGATGTATAAAAAGAAAAACCAAAGAGATGAAACGCATTTTATTATCAATGATTTGTGCAGCCGCGTCGCTAACGGCTTTCGCACAGCCGGGCGCATCCAAACCACCGGAAGATCCGAACGCACCGAATATGGTGTTTACTCAACTGGAATACAATTTCGATTCTATTGTTGTGGGCGACACTGTGAAATACACATTCACATTTAAGAATACCGGCAAATCGCCTCTCATCATTACAGACGCAATTGTTGGTTGTGGTTGCACAAAGCCAACGTATTCGAAAGAACCAATTCCTCCCGGCAAAAGCGGAACCATTTATGTTGAATTCCGTTCGATCGGAAAAATGGGTGTACAGGATAAAACGATCACGGTTCAGTCGAACAATGGTGGCGGAGATATCGTACTTCACCTGAAAGGAAAAGTAGTGATGAAAGCTGCAGAAGAAGGACAAGGCCCGATGAACCGAACGGGCGGACCTCAGAACAAATAACACATCCCAATTAAGATGACGCGCTGCACATTCGCATTTTTGTTTTGTGTTTGCGCGTCATTTTCTTTGAGAGCGCAGGATTCATCTCGCGCTGTTCTGAAATTCACGACTACTCAATATTGGCTGCAGAATCTTCATGAGGGTGAAGTGGCGGAATACAAATTCCAGTTCGTGAATGTTGGCGACCAGACACTTGTCATAAGTGAAGTCATTCAACAAGTGTTTACACCCGATTGTTACCGGAAAGAACCTGTTGCACCTGGAGACACCGGGTACATTATGATTCGCTACTTGACTTCAGGTAAACCAGGGTACTTCGATAAAACTGTAACTGTAATATCGAATAATCGTGACGGTGACATTGTTTTACATCTCAAAGGTAATGTCTTTCCAAAGCCAGCTCCAGATGCACCAATCATGAAATTCGACACCACAACTTATTGGTTCGATACAGTGTACCAAGGTTCAACTGTGGACTATGAATTCCGTTTCACGAATAAAGGGAAGACTCCATTGATCATTTCGACTGCAACTGGTAATTCCGGATGCATAGTTCCTTCTTATCCGAATGAGCCAATTGCTCCAGGACAATCTGCGGTGATCAGAGTAGTTTTTAATACTACGGGAAGGGCAGGCCCGCAGGACAAATGTGTTACAGTAACGAGTAACGCATCAGAACCTACTATTGTACTTCACATCAGAGGTGTGGTAATAGTTCCTCCACCGATCAATCAATTTCCACCTCATGCCCCATCGAATAAGTAACAATGATAATTTCTAACTTAGAACAATGAAATACCTCATCCTGATTTTCGCAGCTGTAATTATCACACTCGGTGCATTCAAACCTGGAACTGGTCCTGTGATGACATTCACTGAAGACAAGCACAACTTCGGTTTCATGCGTCAGGGTGAAGTTGTTTCGCACGAATACGAGTTCACGAATACTGGTGATGGTCCGCTGATTATCAACGAATGTGAAGTTGCCTGCGAGTGCACGAAAGTGGAATTTCCAAAGGAGCCTGTTCCGCCAAAAGGAACAGGAAAAATCAAAGTGACGTTTGAATCAAAGAGTGCAATTGATCGCCAGGAACGGAACGTGATTGTAAAGTCGAATGCAACAAATTCCCCGCAGACGATTACGTTTAAGTGTGTGGTGCTGAAGCCGAAAAACTAGTTCGAGCCGCCAGGAAAACCTTTAAGGTTTTATCGGAATCTGCGGGAATGGACCATAAAACCTTGAAGGTTTGATTGGAGAACTTTTCCGACCTTTGTGGCTCATTCCGTTGATATGCCAAAGATTTCAAACAAGGCCGGTTCTATGCCGCCTTCTCCTATCCGTAAGCTTGTTCCATTTGCTGAAAAAGCGAAGAAAGAAGGCAAGAAAATATTTCACCTGAACATCGGTCAGCCGGACATTGAAACTCCGGAAGTGATGCTGAATGCGATTAAGAACTCGAACATCCGTGTGATTGAGTACACGCACTCTGCTGGAACAGAAAGCTATCGCAAGAAACTCGCGGGATATTATCAGCGATTCAACATGCCGGTGAATGTGGAAGATGTAATGATCACCACAGGCGGATCAGAAGCAATTGAAATTGCAATGATGACCTGCTTCAACGCCGGCGATGAAATCATTATTCCTGAACCATTTTATGCAAACTACAACGGATTCTCCTGCGCTGCTGATTTGGTTGTGAAACCAATCCGCTCGTACATCGAAACCGGATTTGCATTACCGCCGATTGCAGAGTTTGAAAAAATGATCACTCCAAAAACAAAAGGAATCATGATCTGCAATCCGGGAAATCCAACCGGGTATCTATACAATCGCGAAGAACTCGAAGCACTGAAGGAAATCGTGAAGAAACATGATTTGTTTCTTTTGTCGGACGAAGTGTATCGCGAGTTCTGTTACGACAACAAGCAGTACGTTTCTGTAATGCATCTCAGCGGAATCGATAACAACATTGTGTTGCTCGATTCTATTTCGAAAAGATATTCTGCGTGTGGTGCGCGAATCGGTGCACTCATCTCGAAGAATAAAGAGGTAATGGCAGGCGCATTGAAATTTGCGCAAGCACGATTGTCTCCACCTACATTCGGACAAGTTGGTGCTGAAGCTGCATTGGAAACTCCGCAATCGTATTTTGATGCGGTGACAAAAGAATATACTGCACGTCGCGATTACGTAATCGAATCGCTGAACAAAATGGAAGGTGTGTTCTGTCCGAAACCGAGTGGTGCATTCTATTGCATCGCGCGATTGCCGATCGACAGCTCAGATATTTTTTGTCAGTGGTTGCTCGAAAGCTTTAATCACAACGGGCAAACAGTAATGCTTGCTCCGGCAACGGGTTTCTACTCTACTCCGGGCGCAGGATTGAATGAAGTCCGCATTGCGTATGTTCTGAATCTTGCTGATCTCAGCAACGCAATGAATTGTCTGGAAGAAGCGCTGAAAGTTTATCCCGGCAGAACCGTTACGAAAGCAGAAACAGTTGCTGAAGTAAAGTAATCAGATGATGCGCAGATTACTTGTGTTGATTTTCATTGGAGGAATCGTTGCAAGCTGTTCTGCGCAGAATACCGACATCCGCATACTTCGAAACTTCAACGGACCGATCAATTCCAATCCGGATGCAATGATGCGCGGGGTTTCCAATTCGGTTTTGCCGATGATGATAGCAGTCCCGACAGGAATCCTGATTTACAATTACTGCACAACAAAATCGCTGACAGAAAAAAGAGAGCCGTATGTTATCGGTGTAACACTTGTAGCGAGCACTGCACTCACATTCGGATTGAAGTATGCAGTGAATCGTCCACGACCATTTGTAACTTATACCGACATCTACCAGAAAGATTCGCACGTCGGCCCTTACTCATTTCCATCGGGACATACTTCATCTGCATTTGCACTTGCAACATCACTGAGTTTGTGTTACCAGAAATGGTATGTGATTGCGCCGGCGATGCTATGGGCATGCGGTGTTGGATATTCCCGCATGTATTTAGGTGTGCATTATCCCTCCGACGTATTGGTAGGAGCAGCTATCGGTTCCGGATGTGCTTTTCTGACGTATTATATCAACAAACGACTGAGCGAATAGGCGATTTCATCGAAAAACGGGTTGCTTTTCCGCAGGTTAATTGTAACTTTCATACTAAGTAGAACAGGCTATGAAAAAATCTATACTCGTAATTGCGCTTTCGGTTTCTGCAGCAATTTGTTCAGCACAATCTATTTCACCGGACGTCATCGCATCCGCTGGAGAATTTTATTCGAACGCAAGCGGATCAATCTCGTGGACATTGGGCGAACCAATGGGCGAGACACACACTTCGGCAAATAATATTCTTACGCAGGGATTTCAGCAGCCATGGGATTTCGGAACAAAGGTTATCGGAACTACACCGGTAAGTGCAGAAGTTTATCCTAATCCAACAGCCGACCTCGTGCATCTTCAGTTCGGAGACAACAGCAGCGGTCAGTATGTAATTGAAGTTTACAACACGCTCGGACAGCAGCTTCGTGCTTCTTCTTTCACCGCAACACCGTCATCACACACAATTATTTCGTTGCAGGATTATTCGGATGGAATTTATTTCATCACCGTTCGCAAAGCAGACGGAACTGAAAATTCAACATTCCGCATCACAAAAAATTCCTGATTAATCTTCTATGAAATAAATTCTGTTGCCGTCATTGGCAACCGAATTGGTTCATGCTCAAGCGTTAACAGAAATTGAAACTCGCGGAGCCAATCGCCGAATCTTTTTTGGGAGGTTTTGTCCGGCTTGGTGTCAGCCTGCGGAATCGCAAATGACCACGTGACGTATTAGTTGTTGACACACGTAATTCGGCCCAGGTTCGACAGTACCTTGCGCGCAATTCAAAAATAAAGCTGAACCTAAACCTTACTCATTTATGAAGAAACCTCTCCTGATTATGGGGTTTGTTGCTGGTTTTTGTGTTTTCGCTAAAGCGCAATCGGTTTCACCGGATGTAATTGCATCTGCTGGTGAATTCTACTCTAATGCGAGTGGATCGATTTCGTGGACATTGGGTGAACCAATGGGCGAAACATATACTTCTGCCAACAACATCCTTACGCAGGGATTTCAGCAGCCATGGGATTTCGGTACCAGTGTCACATCTGGTTCCACTCCTGTAAATGCTGACGTGTTCCCTAACCCAACTGCTGATTTTGTCAACCTGCAGTTTGGTGATCATTCAAACGGACAATACGTGATCGAAGTGTTCAATACTTTGGGTCAACAGCTGAGTGCGTCGCAATATGCGGCTACACCATCTGCAAGAACAACAGTTTCATTAGCTGATTACGCGAACGGCGTTTATTTTATCACCGTGCGTAAGATCGATGGAACTGAAACTTCAACATTCAAGATCACTAAAAACGAATAATCATTCTACTAAAACTTTTTATGAAAAAACTACTTACGTTAATCATGATCATGACGGCAAGTCTGGCTTTTGCTCAGGCTCCGCAGATGGTGAAATATCAAGGTGTTGCGCGGGATGCAGCTGGTGCGCCAATTGCAAACGGAACCATTACTGTTCAGTTCGACATTCACACAGTTACTCCTACGGGAACAATTGTTTACACAGAATCACACGCAGGTGTTACAACAAACATGTTTGGTTTGTTCAGCATCAACATGGGTTCAGTAACTCCTTTTCCTGCTAACCTTTTCGGAGCAGGTTCTGAATATCTTGAAGTCTCTGTTGACTTCGGTACAGGCTTAACGAGCATGGGAACATCACAGTTCCTTTCAGTTCCTTACGCATTGTTCGCAGATTCATCAGCGAATCCAGGACCGCAAGGTCCAATGGGTGCTATGGGTGCAACTGGCCCTGCTGGCGCTAATGGCGCTACAGGTGCTCAAGGTCCTTCTGGTGATCCGGGTCCAACTGGTGCAGTTGGTGCTAATGGTGCAACTGGTGCTCAAGGTCCTTCTGGCGATCCAGGTCCAACTGGTGCTGTAGGTGCTAACGGAGCTACTGGTGCTCAAGGTCCTTCTGGCGATCCAGGTCCAACTGGTCCAGTGGGCGCTAATGGTGCAACTGGTGCTCAAGGTCCTGCTGGTGTAGCTGGCGCAACTGGTGCAACGGGCGCGGCTGGCGCAACCGGTCCTCAAGGTGTTGCTGGTGCAGCTGGTGCTACAGGTGCAACTGGTGCTACTGGAGCAACTGGTGCTCAAGGTGTAGCAGGTGCTACAGGCGGTACTGGTGCAACCGGTCCTCAAGGTGTCGCTGGTCCGCAAGGCCCTGCTGGTGCTCAAGGTCCTCAAGGTGTTGCTGGTGTAGCTGGCGCAACTGGTCCACAAGGTCCTGTTGGTTCTCAAGGCGCAGTTGGTCCGCAAGGCCCTGCTGGTGCTCAAGGTCCACAAGGTATTCAAGGTGTTGCTGGTCCTGCTGGTTCTGCGAACATCAATGGAAATACAGATTACGTTATCAAATTCACTAGCGCCACGACTGGTGGTAACTCTTTAATTCAAGACAACGGAATCGCAACAGGTATTCTTAACCCTCCCAACAATTTATATCTACTAAACACATACGACTATCAGCTTGCTGCTGATGGAGATGGTCAGGCTGGTATCTACAACTTCCGATCACGTGACGCTCTGAATGACGGAACGGGTTACGGAATTTACATGACGAATAATTCGATGACTGGATACAACTTCTGGGGTGATCTTTATACGTTCGGTATGCACGGTGCATCTTATGGTGACTTCAACAGAACAGGCGGAGTACTTGGTTCAGTAACAAACCAAAGTGCCTGGGGTATCCTCGGTTACAAAAACTCTGCTTCAGCATTCTTCGGAGTTTATGGTAACGCTGGTTATTCGAGTGGTGCTGGCCGTATGTCAAACGGAATTAAAACCGGAGTTGGTGGTGGTTTCTATGGTGATATGATGGGTGCTTCTGTTCGCGGCGAAATCATGGGTCTTACTACAATGGGATCGATGTATGCTGCTTATAACATTGGTAACACATTTACTACCGGTTACCATGCTGACCTCGTTAAGACAGGTGGAACTGTAACTCCGGCTTATGCTGTTACATCTACAACTGTTAAAGTTTATGACGACGGATCATCACAGCTTAACAACGGAACAGTTCGCGTGAACTTCACTCCTGAGTATGCTGCATTGATCGCTGGAAACGGCAAACCAACTGTAACTGTATCTGCAATGGGTCAGTGCAATGGTTTGTATATCGTAGAAGTTGACGCAACAGGATTTACAGTTGCTGAAATGAACGGCGGTTCAAGTAATGTTGAGTTCTCTTACATCGTAGTAGGTAAGCGTGTTGACGCTGCTGCTTCTGCTGTACCTGCTGCTCTGACTTCACCTGAGTTCAACACTCAGATGGAAGGCTTCATGAACAACGAAGGCAATACTGAACAGTCCGGAGCTCCAATGTTCTGGAATGGTACAGATCTTCAGTTCTCTACGCCTCCTGCAGTAGACATGGGTGTTAAAGTTGAAAAGAGAAAATAATTTATAAGCAATGAGTTTAGTCCCGTACGATCACTCGTGCGGGACTTTCTTTTTACATTCACATGATGAGATTGCTTCTGCTATTTCTTTTTCCGATTTCTCTGCTCGCGCAGGGACAGGAGCGGCAACTGATACCTGCACTTACGGAAGAGTACATGAAGCAGGTGATCACAACTTTAGCGAGTGATTCCATGAAAGGCCGACTTCCCGGGACACCGCAGGAAATTCTCAGTGCAAATTATATTGCAGAGGAACTAAAACGCACCGGCTGCAAACCGCTCAAAAGAAAACGCTTCATCGCTCCATTCGATTATCTCAATCCCGATTCACTACTTGTGCATTCTTCAGGAAACGTCCTGGCAAAAGTAAATACACGATCCGAAAAGTATATCGTCATTACCGCACACTACGATCACATTGGATATGGCAAACATCACTCGAACGGATATTATGTAAACGAGATTCACAACGGTGCAGATGATAACGCAAGTGGTGTAGCTATGCTCCTTGCTCTAGCCGCATGGTGCAATGAACACAAGTCAGAATTGAAATACGATATTATTTTCGCTGCGGTCAGTGCAGAAGAAGACGGACTCTTCGGTTCACAATATCTTTTGAGTTGCGGATGGATTGATACGTCACGGATCATCAGCAACATCAACCTTGATATGGTTGGACATCTCGATATCCTCAGACCAATCCTTATTGCTGAAGGTTCGCTTGAATTTCCGAAGTGGAAATTATTTCTTCCGGCCGATTCTGCCGACGGATTCATTGTGCATCACAAAGCACTCCAATTTAAAGACGGTTCCGATCATTGTACGTTCATCAACGCGCACATCCCTGCAATCATGTTCAGCACAGGCGTCACCCAATTTTATCACCGCCCGAGTGACGATGTGGAAACAATCAACTTCGCTGGAATGATAAAGATTGGTGTTTACCTGGAAGATGTAATCCGGCAGCTGAATGCCAAACCGGATCTTGCTCAGGTGTTTTCGCGGAGTCATTAAATTTATTCGCAAAGAAAAAGGAGACCGTTGTGATCTCCTTTCTGAATTCATTCTGAATTTCTTTTACAACACTATCGCCTTCGATCGCGTTACACCTGCACTCGTCATCCGAATGATATAAGATCCTGCCGCGAGTCCGTTGGTTTGCATTGTTGTCGAATTAAATCCTGCGCCCGTACGATCTGAATTCATCACGCGAACAACTTTTCCGTTTGCATCAACCAGTTCAATGGTAACTGCACCTGCTGCCGGAAGAAAATATTGCACAGTGAGATCCGCTCCATTCGAAGGAACCGGGAACGGCGCATACAATTGCGGTGTCTCTACAATCGAAGGATAAACTTCTGGTGTCGACGCAAGCAAGGACGAATCAATGATAATATTCTCATCACCGAACTGATAAGCCAGGTATGCGAAATAGATGATGAACATTTCATCGTCGGTTGATTCTCCCAGCGAAACGTTTTGCGGAGGACTATTCGGATTTTCCGGATTGGCAGCGGTGTTATCGTAGATCGCAGTAGCATGCAGCGTGCTTCCGTAAGGTATGTGAATCGGTTGCTGGAAATTGTAATTGCCCTGCCAGTGAAACGACCAATCAGGAATGCTGATCAATGGAATCGTATCTCCGTTTGGATCTATTGCCCAACTCCATATCTGATCACCGATCAGGTGCATGTGCGGAGCAACTGTAATTAGACTCACGTTGTAGTTCACCGTTTCCTCCGCATTGAATGTCTGCACAGTATTCGCCGGAATGAAAAGCGGACCATTCGTAAGCGAAGTTGTATGATTGATTGCGGGAGCAAGAAAAACCTCGCGCACTGCACCTGAGGAATATGTGAAGCGCACGTGCGTAGAATCAACTTGTCCGAATGTTCCGCCGGGATAATGCA
>CAYUTR010000129.1:0-12608 GCA_964447465.1 uncultured Chryseobacterium sp. | reverse complement strand
GGCAACGTTCTTGTGAGTGACTTGTATCAGGTCGCGCCTGGATTACCACCGGGACAGCCGATACTCATTAACTATCCGAATGCGCAATACTCGCCGACTTCTGTCGGAACGAAACGGTTCGTCACGACAATTGCACCCATATTTATGGATTCAATTCCGGTGAATGATTCTATCATTCAGGAAATCGTCGTCATCGATACTACGCAACAAACAATGTTGTTGAGTTACACGAACAATCACACGAATCCTGTTCTTAGTTCCATTTCGTGGAACGGCGGACAAGGCGGTGTTGGAATGTATCTCGCACCACCAACTTATCCGGCGCGAATCGTAAGCACGAATTTTATTCTTGCAACATCACCTGTTTCCGGAATTGCATTCTATGCGAAAGTATTCGACGACGATGGTCCGAACGGAACTCCGGGTACACTACTCGATTCTGTTGCGGTTATGGGCAACCTTATCACTCCATATCAGGTGATCACTGTTCCGCTTTCAAGTCCGGTTACAATCAACAGCGGCGGAGTGTATGTTGAATGGGAAATGGCGACAACCACAGTTGCAATTGCAGCCGATCTCACTCCACCATTCAGCCGTCAGTCGTATGAAGTATTCTCGATCTACTGGTCAACGTACCGTGATTACCAGTTCACTGATTTCTTTATCGGTTGCGATTACCAGAAAGCATTTCCTGAAGACGTAGGTGTTACATCAATTGTTTCTCCGTTGAACAACGCAACGATTGCAGGCCCAACAAACGTTTCCTGCTTCATCGAGAACTACGGTAACTTCCCTGATAATTACAACATCACGGTGAATTACAAAATCACGAATAACCCAACGATTGTATCACAGCCTTATACTGGTGCGTTGATCCAACCGGGCGATTCGGCATACTTCACGTTCTCAACACAGCTTGTTGCTCCGTTCTCCGGACCAGAGCAACTGCTGGTGTGGACCTCGAAAGCGAGTGATGCAATTCTCAATAATGATACTTCCGCGATCAACGTGAACTTGGTTGGTGTTGAAGAATATTCAGCCATGCAGGGCGTAACGGTTTACCCCGTTCCAGCAACTGAGAATGTGAGTTTCGGATTTGCTAAAGCCACTGTAAATCCTGTTGTAATCAGCATTACTGATGTATCAGGACGCGTAGTTTACAACCAGCAGTTCACTTCTGTGAGTGCCGGAACCGTGTTAACCGTTGATCTTTCAGGGTTCTCTGCCGGATCCTATTTCTATACAATCACTTCGGGTGATGAAGCTGGAAAAGGCAAACTGGTTATTGCAAAATAAACGACCGTTTAACCATATTCAGAAGCGATGACCGACCAGTCATCGCTTTTGCTTTTGTGTCAACGCGTAAATCGACAATCCCGATACCCTGTATTAGGTATATCTGGCCTCAAACGGTATTTACCTAGTTCGGGGTATTGTTTAGACTGCTTCTAAACAACAATTTTGTACCACGCCAAAATCATAAAAGAACTGCTAACTATGAATAAGTTCCTCCTAATCTGCAGCAGCCTCGTTTTCGGAGGTTTAATAGCAACCGGATGTAAAAAAGATCCGGTTGAACCTGATCCTGTAAATCCGGGTTACAACGTCCCAACGACTTACAATTTTACTCCTGCAAGCTATAGCGGGCAAACGAATCGCCTTGATATGATGGCCGCGCTGACCACATACATGAAAACAGGAAATACTCCGGGCACTATACTGTCAGCTTTACAACTGAAGAATATGTACAGCAATTCAGGTAGTCCGTTCGGCGATTCTACACTGGACAATTGCGGGAAACAGATTAAGAATAAAGTTCTTGCAACTGACCAGCTTATGTTCGAAGTGTTTATGGATAGCCTTGCACTTGCGAGTACATCCATAGTTGCAGGAAGTAATGGAGTTGCAGGGGTTGTTGTGAGTTCAACCGACAACACTAAACAGTATCTCTTCGATGCAAATGGCGTTGAATGGACACAGGTAATTGAAAAAGGAATTATGGGTGGTTGCTTTTACTACCAGGCAACATCAGTTTATCTTGACCAGTCGAACATTGGACCGACAGTGGACAACACAACAGTTGTTGCGGGAGAAGGAACTGCAATGGAACATCACTGGGATGAAGCATTCGGATATTTCGGTGTGCCGGTTGATTTTCCAACCAACCAAACAGGTGTAAGGTTCTGGGGGAAATACTGCAACGAACGCAACACATTGATGAGCACGAATGCAACTATGATGGACGCGTTCATACGTGGTCGCGCTGCGATTTCAAACGATGATCATTCGACTAAAGATGCGCAGGTAGGTATCATCCGTTCTAACTGGGATAAATATCTTGCTGCAACTATCATCAGCTACATTAACAAAGCGAAAGCTGATATTGCTGATGACGCCAAACGCAATCATGCGCTCTCAGAAGCCAAAGGATTCCTGATCGCCTTGAAGTACAATCCGTCCCGAATAATAACTGATCCGCAAATTGCACAAGTGGTGGGATACATTGGCACAAACCATTATTCAGTTACAATTGCGAATCTTGATTTTGCACGTGATCTCCTTAGTACAATCTACACTCTAGATAGCATCAAAACTTCACTTTAAACAGATTGCCGTGATTACGAAGAGTGACTTTGCGGTAACAAAAACTGCGATGTCACTTTTCGATTTAAATAGAAAGACCGCAACACATGAATAATTATCGCTTGATCTTCACAATTACCGCTATGATGGCAATCATCTCAGTCGGAATTGTAACCGGATGCAAAAAAGAAAACCCTGCACCGGATGAGCCTGAAGATACTTTTGACCGCACTTCTATGCTGACGAATTTTGCTGATTCGTTAATTATCCCGCAGTACACCGCATTGAGTGCAGAGCTGGCTATTTTAGAAGTGCAGGCTAACTCGTTCAATGCAGCACCAGATGTTGCGGAACTGAATGCGTTACGTGCGGCGTTCCAGCAAGCGTACTACGCCTATCAATCGGTCAGCATTTTTGAATTTGGACCTGCTGAAACAGAATCATTCCGCCTCAATTGCAATACTTTCCCGACAGATACCGCACAGATTATTCTCAATGTAAGTAACGGTACATACAATCTTTTCCTTGCGAGTAATCTCGATGCAAAAGGTTATCCGGCGCTCGACTATCTGTTATATGGAAGAAACGTTTCTGATGCGACCATCGTAAGTTATTTCGCGACTTCAGCTAACCGAAGAACATACCTCTCAGATCTTGTTCAGCATCTTCGCACTCACACGCAGAATGTGCTCAATGCATGGCTGAACACTTACCGCGGAACTTTTATTGCATCAAACGGCAACAGCATCGGAAGTTCTTTGGGTTACCTCGTGAATCAACTGAATTATGATCTTGAGCTGATCAAGAATGCAAAGCTGGGCATCCCTCTCGGTAAAATGACGTTAGGCATTCCGGTACCGGAAAAGTGCGAGAATTATTATAGCGGTCAATCTGTGTGGCTTGCCTCTGCAGCGCTCAACAATATTGAAAATTGTTATCTCGGTCGCAGCACGAATGGGAACGACGGATCTGGATTCGATAATTACCTCGATCATCTAGGCGCGCAATACCAATCAGGAACTTTGAACGCAGCAATTCAATCACATTTTCTCGATGCAAAAGTGAAATTACAGGCAGTGCCTGATCCGCTTTCAACACAAGTGGTAAGCAATCCAGCTGTTGTTGACACCGCATACCGAGCTGTACAACGTTTACTTGTGCTTTTGAAGACAGATATGCCATCAAACCTTGGAATAGTAATTACTTACCAGGACACCGATGGCGATTAATAATCCTTTGAGCTCATTGAGGCGTCAGGTTTCGATTGCACCACTGGTAGTTTTCCGTGTGGCATTCGGCGTGTTGATGTTCGCATCAACCTTGCGCTTTATTCTCAAGGGTTGGGTTGATCAACTTTACATAAATCCGAAAATCTATTTTCCTTACTACGGGTTCGAGTGGATAAAACCATTGTCGGCTGAAGGAATGTATGTGGTGTTTTTCGTTATGATCATCGCTGCATTATTTATTGCCGCAGGATTCCTTTACCGGTATGCGGCTTTAGCATTTTTCCTGCTGTTTACATACGTAGAGATGATTGATAAAACCAATTATCTTAATCATTATTATTTTATCAGCGTAGTAAGCTTCCTGCTCATATTCCTTCCGGCGAATCGCTATTTCTCTCTCGATGTAAAATTCAAACCTTCGCTATTGCGAACTCATGTTCCTACTTACACCATATGGGCGATCAAACTTCAGTTGCTGATGGTTTACTTTTTTGCCGGAATAGCGAAAGTTAACAGCGAATGGTTGCTGGAAGCAATGCCCTTGAAAATCTGGTTACCTGCATTCAGCCATGTCCCCGTTGTTGGCGCACTGCTCGAACAGGAATGGGTTGCTTATGTCTTCTGCTGGTTCGGTTGCATTTATGATCTCTTCATTGGCGTGTTGTTGATCAATAAGCGCACGATTAAAATCGGGTACCTGCTTGTAGTCGTTTTCCATGCGTTCACTGCGATGTTCTTCAACATCGGGATGTTCCCTTATATCATGATTGCGCTCACTGTTATTTTCTTCTCTGAAGAATTTCATCTTCGCATCATTCGATTTGCACAGCGATTTACAGGTAGCACTACACTTCTTCCCCAAACTGAACATCGGATTGCACCAATTGTCAACCGCATTCTTCTTGGACTCCTGGCTGTGCATTTCACCGTGCAGTTCATCATGCCATTCCGGTACGCATTATACGACGGAAAATTATACTGGACCGAACAAGGTTATCGCTGGTCATGGCGGGTGATGCTTATGGAAAAAGCAGGTACCGCATTTTTTTATGTTCGTGATGCTAAAACCGGGCGCGAATCGGAGGTGATGAATAGCATGTACCTCACGCCTATGCAGGAAAAAATGGTGGCTACTCAACCTGATATGATGGTTGACTACGCGCATTTTCTCAAAAAAGAATACACCCGTTTGGGGTTTGAAAATCCGACTGTTCGTACAGAATGTTATGTCACACTCAACGGTCGCGGCAGTACGCTTATCGCAGATCCACAGACTGATCTTTCAACACAAACGAATAATCCATTCCTTGCTAAAACCTGGATCTTGCCTTATGTGCAGAATTAATTCAGGTTGGCTATTCGTGTTTGCACTGCTGTTTCTGCAGTGCAGTGATATGGCTGCACAAGCGACTGTAACACTATGCGTTTCCGATCAACTGAATAAAACTACAGTTGCCGGGACGCGCATCCATGCCGGTAAACAAATTTTCACTACCGATAGCATTGGTTGTTCCAGCTTCGCAGTTGCTGTAACAGATACGGTCGTGCTTAACATTTTTGCCGAAGGTTTCCAGCGCCAGACACTTCACATTTCTGCAAAGGCAGACACAAGTATTGTAGTTTGGCTTGTTCCGGTTACTCACCAAACAAAGGAGGTTGTGATCGTCGCTGAAAAAGACAACTCATTCGGAATTACCCACCTGAAAAATATCGAAGGCACATCCATTTATGCCGGTAAGAAAACATCGGTGATTGATCCTGATGATGTGCAGGCGAATCTTGCCGCTAATTCCGCACGACAACTTTACTCCAAAATTCCCGGGATCAATGTATTTGAAAATGATGGCGCAGGTGTGCAGCTCGGAATCGGCGGTCGTGGATTGAATCCAAATCGTGTTTCCAATTTCAATACACGTCAGAATGGTTACGACATCAGCGCCGATGCACTCGGTTATCCGGAAAGTTACTACAGTCCGCCAGCAGAAGCACTCGGTCGGATTGAAATCATACGCGGCGCAGCCAGCTTGCAATACGGAACGCAATTCGGTGGACTGATTAATTTCCGTTTCAAGGATCCGGATACCAGCCGTATGCGCGTAACTACCCGATTTACTTCCGGTTCGTATGCATTCCTCAATTCCTTCACAAGTATTTCCGGAACAGTGGGCAAGATCAGCTATTACACTTTTTATCAATACAAACAAGGTGAAGGCTTCCGTCCGAATTCACAATTCGGATTGCATTGTGGTTATGGGATGGCGCAATACACACCAAATAAAAAACTGAACATCCGTGCAGAATACACGCACATGCAATACCTCGCGAAACAACCAGGCGGGTTAACCGACAATCAATTTGAGAGCGATCCTTCAGCGAGTTACCGCAACCGGAATTGGTTTGATGTGAATTGGAATCTCGCTGCAGTAACTGTCAACTACAAACCGTCCAGCACATGGCTGATCAACCTGCGGACGTTTGGCCTGCACGCTTCCCGCATGGCCTTGGGCTCCCTCGAACGTCCTGATCGCGCCGATGATACAACCGCATACAGGAAATTACTCTCCGATCAATATGATAATATCGGGTCAGAGCTCCGCGTCCTGCATTACTACACACTGCAAGAAAAAGTGAACAGTGCATTGCTGATGGGTGCACGGCTCTATTATGGGAACACGCGCCAGCTACAGGGTGATGCTGATAACAGTGACCAGCCGAACTTCACGTTGGTGAGCACGGAAGATGCGAAACAATCAGAATATTTTTTCCCGAGCAGAAATATCGCTTTTTTCGCTGAAAATATTTTTTACCTCTCTGAAAAAATCAATATCACGCCCGGCGTTCGCTATGAAAATATCCGCACTGTTTCAGATGGTTATTATAAAACTGTCTACCGCGATCTTGCCGGGAATATTCTTCTACAGCAATGGCACGATGAATACCGTGTCAGCAGCAGGCAACTGGTATTGTTTGGATTGGGGATGCAGTACCGTCCTTCAGAACCAGTGGATGTTTATGCAAACATCAGTCAGAATTATCGTTCAATCAATTTCAATGACATGCGCGTAGTGAATACCAACTTCCGCGTAGATCCGAACCTTGAAGATGAAAGCGGTTACACAGCCGACCTCGGTATGCATTGGGTGATTCAAAATGCCTTGTATGTTGATGCCGGGGTATTTTACCTGAGATACAACAACCGAATCGGTACAGTGATACGCCAGGATTCGCTCACCTACTCCTTGTATAATTTCAGGACGAATGTTTCCGATAGCAGGAATTACGGCCTCGAGATTTTTACAGAATACAATTGGTTGCAATCCGTGGAAACAAAACATTGTATCTCCACCTTTGTCAATTACTCATGGATCGACGCAATGTATACCGGTAGCGAACAAAATGGTTACAAGGGAAATGTAGTTGAACTTGTTCCGAAACATATTTTTCGGACTGGCATCTCATGGAAATTCAAAGGGCTATCGATGAGCGGAAAATATTCCTATCTCTCGGAGCAATTTACCGATGCCTCCAATGCAGAATATACACCCACGGCTATATTTGGAATTATTCCGAGTTATTCGGTTGTTGATTTCTCAATGACGTTTAATTACAAATGGTTCGGATTTTCCGCGGGAATAAATAATGTTCTCAATACTTCTTATTTCACCCGACGCGCTGAAGGTTATCCGGGACCGGGCATCCTTCCGTCTGAGCCACGCAATTATTGGCTGACATTGCAATTGAGTTGGTGATTTGCCGAATTACCTCATTCACAATATTGAGCCCACCGGTAAATCCTGCGAAATCTTCCGGAATGCGCAACTAGCACACGGTCAATTGTCAGGCGTTGATATTCGTAATTCCATAAATTAGCACCGTCAAACAAACCTGAACTCATGAAAAAATTCTACCCTATTCTTGTCGGCTGTTTTGCTGTGTCGGCTGCTATCGCCCAGCCTGCTGGTTGGACTTATGTTCAGCCTCTACAGGTTCAGAACAATACTGCACTTCTCGTAACAGATTACCAGCTCCAGCTCACGCTCAATACCCAAACGCCAATTGGTGCAGGAGAAATGAATGCCAATGGAGATGATATCCGTTTTGGAAAAGACTGCGCCGGAACTACACTGTTCAATTACTGGATTGAATCCGGAATTAATACAGCCACAACTGTAATATGGGTGAAGATCGATTCACTTCCCGCAAGCGGAACGATGCAGTTCTACATGTTCTATGGAAATGCAGCGGCTCCAGCTGCTTCTGCAGTTATGGGCACTTTCTATGGACCACACTCATCTACAGACAGTGTGGTGCCGGCGAATAACGGTGGTGTCGCTAACAGTCAGCGCGGTTTTCGATTCGCTCCTAATGAAACGATACTGATGACACACATAGGCAAGTACGAGCCGAATGGAACACTTCGCACCGTTACTTTATTCGACTTCTCCACGCAGGCGATCATTCGCCAGGAAACAGTTGCAGGTCCGGCAGCACAGTATAGTTACGACCCGCTGACCAATCCGGTGTGGCTGAATCAGGGAACACAATATCTTCTGGTATTATTTCAGGGCGCAGGCGACGGCTATTACTTTGGTACATCATCTCAGATCGGACAACACCTTACGTATTATGACATGAGGTATTGCAACAGCTGTGGGGTAAGTACGTTTCCCACCAGCACGCTGTCTAATTATCAATATGGCCAGCCCGACATGTGGTATTTTACCAAGCAGACCATTGCGGTTGCACCTACAGTAACGCCCGGATCAATGGGGAGCGGAATATTGACTACGACTACGTCTGGCGTTACTTCTGTTTGTCCAGGTGACTCTGCAACAGTTTCCATTGCTGCGACAGGCGGAACAGGAACTTATTCCTACACATGGATTCCAACAACAGGAATGGCAAATCCTAATGCTGCGAGCACGGCAGTTCTTCCTCCTGCCAGCGGAATGTATTACTGCATTGTGACCGATCCTTGCGGTAACACAAATACTGATTCTATTTACGTTACGATCAATACACCTCCAACTGTTTCTGCCAGTGTTTCCACCGATTCTGTTTGTGCGGGCGGATCATTTATTCCTTCCGGTTCAGGTGCGATTAGTTACACATGGAGTGGCGGATTAAGTGATGGAATTGCATTCACACCAACCGTAACAGATAATTACACTGTAACAGGTACAGATGCAAACGGGTGTACAAACATTGCCGTTGCTTCGGTGGAAGTATTAAATCTACCGGCAGTAGTTGCGAATGTTACTGCAAATCCGGTTTGCGCTGGCGATTCAGTTGTATTCACAGGTACCGGCGCTGCAACTTATGTATGGGATAATGGCGTAACAGATAACGTTCCGTACACACCAGCAGGAAATATAATGTATCACGTTACAGGAACAGACATGTACGGTTGTGTGAACATGGATTCCGTTATGGTCACTGTGAACACACTTCCTTCCGTAACAATGTCTGGTCCTTCTATGGCGTGTGATTTGGATGCTGCATTCACATTGGCTGGCACACCTGCGGGTGGAACATTCAGCGGTCCGGGTGTAACAGGAAATCAATTCGACCCTTCCGTTGCAACAGCAGGTACACACACATTGATGTATTCGTACATGGATTCGCTCACCGGATGTATGGGCTACGACTCAATTTCTGTAACAGTTGATCTGTGTTTGTCTGTTGCGGGTTACGATGTAAACCAAATTCAGGTGATGCCGAATCCATTCAGCGATCAGTTGCTGATGAACCTTCCGGCAAACGGATTGGTACGCATCTACAACAGTCTCGGAGAAATCGTTTTCGAGGAGGCAATGAATGCAGGCCGTAACGAAATCAACACGACGCGATTTGCAGCTGGAGTTTATTCGCTGGAAGTAATTTCTGCGAACAGTACTGCGACGGTCAAGATCGTGAAACAGTAAGCTCAAAAATCTAATAGGCAATATGGGACCCGGGGAGAAATCTTCGGGTTTCTTTTTTCCTCTTCGTCACCGCGGGATAAACCCACGCGGCTGACGAAGATTCTACATGGTAAACGATATTTTCATGGGAAAAAGAATAAATGCGCTTGATTCACATATTTCTTTAGCCGCGCGGGTTTATCCCGCGGGTGAAGAAATGGGAACGATGCTCGACTGCCTACTGCCGAACTGCTTACTGCCTACTGTTTCGTATCTTTGCACCTCACACCCGCTCTATGTCCATTCTCGTTGCACCTTCCGTCCTCTCCGCTGATTTCGGAAACCTTTCTGCTGACATTCAATTCATCAACAACAGCAAAGCCGACTGGTTTCACGTCGACATCATGGACGGGGTTTTCGTTCCGAATATTTCTTTCGGATTTCCAGTGATGAAAGCGTTACAGAAAGAAGCAAAAAAACCGCTGGACGTTCACCTCATGATTCAGAACGCGGATCTGTACCTCGAAGAATTTGCGAAGCACGGAACGTATATGTGCTCTGTTCATTATGAAGCCTGCACGCACCTGCACAGAACTGTTCAGAATATCAAAGCGCTAGGAATGAAAGCAAGTGTTGTTCTTAATCCTGCAACACCGGTTACTGTACTTGAAGATATCATCCACGAGCTTGACATGGTTTTGATAATGAGTGTCAATCCGGGATTTGGTGGACAGAAATTCATTCCGCACACCGTGGTAAAAGTTCGTGCACTGAAACAAATGATCAGTTCGCGTTTTCTTGAAACACTTATTGAAGTCGACGGTGGCTGTGATCCTTCCAATGCACGTCAGCTGGAAGATGCCGGCGCTGATGTTCTTGTTGCCGGCAATGCTGTTTTCGGCGCGCCCGATCGCAACAAAGCGATTGAACTGATCAAAGGATAATTCCGATGGCGAAGCGCCTGTTTCTATCCATGCTGAAACATTACTTGTTTTGGCTGGCGCTGTTTGCATTTGCCCGCTTGATATTTATCCTGTGGAACCGTGAAGAGCTCGAAGGAATTTCATTCGGCCACACACTGTTCGCATTCGTTAAAGGCTTGTATGTCGACACGGCAATGGCTGGTTACCTGCTGGCGTTTCCGTTCATTACCATTTCCATCTGCGCACTCTCCGGAAAGCCCAACGTAATGCGCGCGAACAATTACATACACGCATTTCTCTTCGTGTGTTTCTTTCTCACTATTTTTTCTGAATTGCCCATCTATGATGAATGGCACACCAAACTGAGTTATAAAGCACTTTGGTTCTTAGGGAATCCTTCCGAAGTTTTTCATACTGCCAGTGTGATCCAGATCAGTTCCATTTTCCTGCTCACGATAGTTTGCACAGGTCTTTGCACCAGGCTTTACAAAAAAATATTTCGCGAAGAGTTTCACGAAAGCAAACGCAGCAGAAAATTCGTAGTCGGTCTGTTGATCATTCCATTGATATTATTCACTGCAATACGAGGAGGGTTTAACACCATCCCTGTTCAGCTCAGCGATGCTTATTATTCGCCTTACAATATTCTGAATCTCGCCGCACTGAATTCTCCGTTCAATCTGGCAAGCAGCTGTATCGAGAATGCGAAAGTGCGGGAACCATACGCTTTCATGAGTGAGCAGGAAGCTCAGCGGATTTTCAGCGCCATGCAATCACCAACGGATGATTCACTGACCATGGTATTGACCACAACACGCCCTAACATTGTGCTGATCGTGCTCGAAGGCTGGTCCGCAGATTTGCTCGAATCGTTTGGCGGAATTACCGGTCACAATATTGCTCCCAATCTCGATGCGATTGCGCGCGATGGAATCCGTTTCACCGACTGTTACGCAAGCGGAAGTCTCTCGGATCAGGGAATGGCTGCGGTATTTTCCGCGTTTCCTGCACAGCCGCTCACTTCTATCATCACGCAGCCAAATAAATATGTAAAGCTTCCGTGCATCAATAAAAACCTCAAGGCAGAAGGATATCACACTTCATTTATGTTTGGCGGACAACTCAGCTACGGAAATATCCGTTCATACATGTACTTCAATGAATTCGATAAGATCATTGAAGGAGAAAATTTTCCTGAGCATATTCCGCAGGGAAAACTAGGTGTGCATGATGAATATCTTTTCGAACGTCAGCTGCAGGAATTGCGCAAAGAACAACAACCATTCTTTGCAGCAATGTTCACGTTAAGCACGCATGGCCCGTACGATTTTCCGTCGAACACTGATCTGAATTTCGGTGGCAAGGAAGAAGATTATGTAAACTCGGTTCACTATGCCGACAGCTGCATTGGCGATTTCATGAATCGGGCGAACAAAGAAGCGTGGTATAACAACACCCTCTTTGTTTTTATTTCAGATCATAGCCACAATTCGCCGAAAAATTACGCTTATGATGCGCCGGAATATCGCCGCATTCCGTTCTTATTATATGGCAATGTGATTGACTCCGCTTCACGTGGCGTAAATTATGAAGCGACTATCTCTCAAACCGATCTGGCCGCAACATTGCTCGGACAGATGAACATCGATTACACGCAATTCAAATACAGTAAGAACGTTTTCGTCAATTCGCGTAAAATAGATTTCACAGGCACGAACTATGCATACTATTCCTTTGAAGAAGGATTCGGATACGTTGAACAGAGCTCATCCATCGTTTGGTCGGTAAGCAACAACGGAAAATATACGATCAGGGACCGGTGGCACGATGAAGCCCATTTTCCCCTAAGCGATAGCCTCACATTGCTGAAAAGAGGTCAGGCAATTCTGCAGACGATTAGCCAGGATTATTCCCGGTATTAAGCCAGTTACAAACTCAGAGTGCACACCCCCTTAAATTACTCAAAAAAC
>CAYUTR010000128.1:0-12630 GCA_964447465.1 uncultured Chryseobacterium sp. | reverse complement strand
GGCAGAGTTCATTATTCTCCAGTTTGAACATAAGCTCCAGGAAGCTTAATCATTGATTGTATCACAAGCTAAAACAAAAACAAAATGGCATTAAGCACTCTAGCAACTCCTGGCGTTTACATCCAGGAAATTTCAACACTACCTCCGTCGATTGCGGCACTTTCAACTGCAGTTCCGGCTTTTATCGGTTACACCGAAACGGGACCTAAGAATAGTCCGGTGCGTATCACATCCTTGCTTGATTTTGAAGCAACATTCGGCCGAGCGTATAGTGAAATCTATACGGTTAAAATAAATGCAGATGGTACCGTAGCAATTGATACGACAGCCACTTCAATTTCACCTTATATATTGTACTATCACTTACAAATGTATTTCGGAAATGGCGGAGGTCCCTGTCACATCATTTCAGTTGGACACTATGACCACACTCCGCTTCCGTCAATTACTGTCGGCGACTTTTATACCGCTGGTGATAGCACTAAGGGAGTTCCTGTTGCAGAAGAAGTGGATGAAGTGACACTTCTTGTCGCACCGGAAGTTGCGGAGTTAAGTAATTCGGCAGACATTCGTTCGGTTTATGACGGAATGCTAGCGCAGTGCGATAAGTTGAAAGATCGTTTTGCAATTTTTGACGTTCAGGATACGAACAATCCAAGTGCAGATGCGGCATTGTTCCGTAATTCTCAGATCAGTGCTAATTTTCTGAAATACGGAGCTGCGTATTATCCATCAATTAATACAATTCTCAAGCGTCGATATTTTGGCGATGATGTTATCATTGATGATCTGCGCACACCAGCGGTGTATGGTTCAGAACCTAATGATCGATTGTCGACCATTTTAGGCGGACTTGGTGTGCACACAACATTTGCAGTTACTAATCCTCCTGCAGCATCTGACACAATTGCAATTACTGCCTTTTCAACTTCAGCAACGCTGAACGCTGGAGATGACTTTTTAGATGCAGGAACTGATGCTGAAATTGCTGCATCTATCGTAAGTGCAATAAACAATCATCCAACTTTATCACTTGTCGTTCGCGCACAACTTGACAGTGCGAGCCCAGATAAACTATTCATCGTTACCCGGATCGGATCTGGTACAGCGGGCGATCTCACGGTTACGGTTAGCAACGCAGCAACATGGACCACACCTACGGTCCTTGTTTATACTGCAGGTTCAGCTAATTCGCAAGATACCTTGATGTATACTTCTATTATTAATCTCATTGGACGCGAAGTGCTGAATCTAAACTCTTCAGCAACAATGGCAGGAATCTATGCTTCAGTTGATAGCTCTCGTGGAGTGTGGAAAGCGCCTGCAAACGTAAGTATTGCGAATATCATCGGGCCTGACTTCCAAATCACAGAAGCGCAACAAGGTGGCTTAAACATCGATGCAACTTCAGGAAAATCAATAAACGCTATCCGTTCTTTCGTTGGACGCGGCACACTCGTATGGGGTTCACGCACACTCGACGGAAACAGCAACGAGTGGCGCTACGTTCCGGTTCGTCGTCTCTTCACTTTCGTAGAAGAAAGCTGCAAAAAAGCAACTGAGTTTGTAGTGTTCGAACCAAACGACAAGAGCACATGGCTCCGTGTACAAGGAACGATCAGCAATTTCCTCACGGATCTCTGGAAACAAGGTGCACTAGCAGGTAGTAAACCTGACCAGGCATTCTTCGTGCGCGTAGGTCTCGGCGAAACAATGACTGCACAAGACATTCTCGAAGGAAAAATGATCGTGTCCATTGGTATGGCTGCGGTTCGTCCTGCGGAATTCATTGTATTGCAGTTCATGCACAAACTACAGGAAGCGTAATCTCCATCTCAAATTCTGAAACAAACAAACAAAACAATTTATCAACTCTAAAACCAAATAATCATGCCAATTGAACCGTATCCATTAGTAGCGTTCCATTTCCAGGTTGAGTGGGGCGGAACCCGCGTAGGTTTCACAGAAGTAACCGGCTTCACCGATGAAGTTGAAAAAATCGACTACCGTGAAGGAAACTCTCCTGAGTTTTTCGTAACGAAAATGTCGGGCATGCGCAAGTATGGTAACTGCACCATGAAACGCGGTGTGTTCAAAGGTGATGCTGAATTCTGGTCATGGCTTACTGCTGTACAGATGAACAAGCCTGAGCGTCGCGATCTGACTGTTAAGTTGCTTGACGAAACTCACCAACCGGTTATTACCTGGAACGTGAGCAAGTGCTGGCCGTCAAAAGTGGAAGGCAACTCTTTTAAGTCAGTTGACAACTCTTTCGCTGTAGAAAGCATCACGCTCGAGTACGAAAGCTTCACAACTGTTTATAGTTAATCACTCATAAGATCTGAGCCATGGCCGGATATAAATATCCACCTGTAAGCTTCTACTTCAAAGTCGAGATCGCCGGTTTTCCTGATGATTTGGGATTCCAAACGGTTGAGGGACTGAGTGTGGATATTCCTTTCTCTGAAACGTACGTTGAAGGAGGAGAGAATACATTCACACACAAGTTTCCAACTGTAATCAGTTACGGCGATCTTACTTTGAAGCGGGGAATGGTTATAGGCTCCGATCTGATTGATTGGTTCAATAATGCATTGCAGTTTTTCATTTTTGCTCCACGTGATGTCACTGTTACGCTCATGGACGCTACAGGTGCACCGCTTGATCAATGGGTGTTCCGGAATGCTTCACCAAAAGGGTGGAAAGTAAATGAGTTCGACTCAATGTCCAGCGTGATTGTGACGGATACCATTACGCTCTCCTACCAGTATTTTTTTCGTAAGGGATTAAAACCAGTAAATACCTAAGCTTATGCCAATTGAAATAAAAGAACTGGTTGTGCGAGCATGGGTGGATTCCCAGGCGGGTGCTTCTCGCGCGGAAGAAAAAAGAATTGAGAAGACAGGAAATGAAACTTCAGATTTTCATGCGGAGATGCTTGAAGAATTGAAAAGAATGATTACCGATAAAAAGGATAGATAGAAATGGCGAACGGAGTAAGAGCAAGTGCAAAACTTGTGATCATACCTTTTAAGGATGTAGACTCAACAACTGGCAAGTTGAAGGGTCTGCCAGGTATTCCATTTGTCGCGCCGTACAACCCAACAACATTTTCGTTTGGAGCTGACTTTGTAGTTGTTAATAAGGATACAACTAAGACAGAGGGCGGGGAACCGCAGCCACTGCGCTCTGAAAATAAAGTTTTGAACGTCGAATTGTTTTTAGATGGAACTGGTGCGTCACCGCCATTAGGACTTCCGTTTGGAAAAGCTCTTGGCTTGGCTTCAGATGCGCTCGCAGCAGCATCAGGTAGTTCGGTTAGCGCAATCAACGCTGAAGCAGCTACGAAGGCTGTGGTTTCATCCGTAGCGGTAACAGCCTTAGTCAATTACTTTTTTGGAATTACGGCGAATCTAAAGCAAGGGGTACTTGGTGCTAAAAAAACCATGTCGTTGAACATGGAGACGTTCAACAAGGATACTCATACAACAAATCCTTTAAAAATAATTTGGGGGACCGGCTTGTTTTTTAATTGTCGACTAAAGGATGCAACCGTTAATTATAAGTTGTTTAATCAGCTTGGAATGCCATTACGCGCTACAATATCTGCGTCGTTTGTCGAAATTCCGAAGGTTGGAAAGAAATTTTCTCCTGATTTAACCAAAATAGTCGTCGTCAAAGCCGGCGACACCATCTATAATCTCGCCAAACAGGAATACGAGGACGAATCATATTACATCAAAATCGCTGAAGCAAACGATCTCAAAAATTACCGCCGTCTGATCCCTGGTCAGGAACTGATTCTACCACCAATTGCTAAAGTCGACGAATAATGGGAGTATCTACCGTCATACCAGGACACAAAAAACTGTCCCGACCATCCTTCACCATCCTTATCGGTGGTGTTGATGTAACGGCGAAGTACGGTATCGTGTCTGTCATGGTGAACAAACGCATCAATCGTGTGTCTGTTGCTGAGGTGGTATTGTATGATGGATCTGCTGCAAAACAGGATTTCGAACTGGCGAACAAACAGGATTTTATTCCAGGTTCAACGGTTATCATCAAGGCCGGTTACGCTCAGATAGAGAAAAAAGTATTTGAAGGGATTATTACACGCTTCTCTATCAAAGCGCAACTGAAGGCGCCATCAACACTCATGCTTGAGGTAAGAGACAAGGCTGTGAAGATGACCATCAACCGCAAGAACAAATATTTCGCGGACAAAACTGATTCGACCATCATCAAGAATGTAATTCAGGGTGCAGGGCTTCAGGCAGATGTAGACACTACCACCGCTTCCCACAAAGAAATGGTGCAATACTACTCTACAGACTGGGATTTCATTCTTTCCCGCGCGGAAGCAAATGGCTTGTTCGTTTTTTCAGAAGATGGGAAAGTAAGTGTGAAAAAACCTTTGTTCACATTGAAAGGCGATTCATTGAATCTTCAGTACGGCGATAACATCGTTGATATAGAAGCTGAAATGGATGCACGCGATGATTATGGAAATGTTACGGCGAAAAACTGGGATTATTCGAAACAGGAGGTGGTAGAGAAGAAAGCAAAGCCGCCTACACTGACAAAAGAAGAAGGCAACATAACCGGTAAGAAACTCTCTGATGTTCTTGGCGTTGATGACTTCCTTCTTCAGTCGCCGGTGAAAATGCTGGATGCTGAACTTACTTCATGGGCAAGTGCAAAATTACTACGCAGCCGCATGGCGAAGATCAAGGGTCGCGTAAGAATTTACGGAACGAATGCGGTGAAGCCCGGTGATGTTGTTAACCTCATGGGCGTGGGTAAACGTTTCAACGGACCTGCATACGTTTCTGCAGTGTTACACAGTTACGGCGCACACAGCACATGGTACACCGATATCAACTTTGGGTTCTCACAGGAATGGTTCTACGAGAAGTATGACAATATCGTAGACAAAGGTTCAGCGGGTCTATTACCTGCTGTAAACGGGCTCGTAACAGGAATCGTTACAGACATCGTGGATCAGGAAGGCGGAGAATTTCGCGTGCGTGTGAGAATTCCACTGATCGACAAAGGCGACAAAGGCGTTTGGGCGCGCATCGTATCTGCTGATGCAGGAAATGCAAGAGGTATTCTCATTCGTCCGGAAAAAGACGATGAAGTAATTCTTGGATTTGTGAATGATGATCCACGTGATCCGGTGATTCTCGGAATGCTCTATAGCAAGAAGAATAAAGTTCCTTCTGATCTGACTCCTGACAAGGATAACAAGATGAAGGGCTGGATCACGAAGAGCAAGATTAAGTTTCTGATTGACGACAAAAAGAAAATCGTCATGATTGAAACACCGGGCAAAAACAAAATTACGATCGACGACGATAAGAAGTCGATCACACTGGAGGATCAGAACAAGAATAAAATTGTGATGGACGATAAGGGTGTGCTCATTGATACACCAAAGGATTTTGTAGTAAAAGCGAAAGGCAAGATCACACTGGATGCAACGAAAGATATTACAGCTTCTTCGAAGTCAGGAAAAGCTGTAGTAAAAGGAACCAGCAGTGCGGAGCTTTCGGCTTCAGGAACTACAACAGTAAAAGGAGCATTGTTAAAACTGAATTAATACAAACAACTATGCCAGCTGCAGCGAGAGTAGGAGATACAACAACACACGGTGGAACTGTGATGGGGCCTGGCGTAGCAACAGTTCTGATCAAGGGAAAACCAGCTGCTGTGTTCGGGGACAATCACGTTTGTTCGATTCCCCCGAGTCCAAGCGGTCATCCAACAGTTACTCCTTTTGTAAAAGGAAGTACAAAAGTGATGATCAACAACAAACCGGCATTACGTGCCGGAGACACATGTGTGTGTGGGGCGGCACCAGCGGTAGGTGAGCCAACAGTTATGATTGGTTAATAAATTGAATTATGGCTAACGAGAAAACACTTCAGCAAATATTTGATACAGGAGGATTCCTTGGACAGGGGTGGTCATTTCCCCCTACGTTTACTCGTGCTGGTAGCACATTGGAATTGGTGAAAGCTGAAGAAGATATCAAGCAGAGCCTGATGATCCTTCTTTCAACAACATTGGGTGAGCGGGTAATGCGTGCGGACTTCGGCGCTGATTTACACCAACAGGTATTCGAGCCAATGGACGCTGCCTTCGGTCCATTTGTGTCAGACATTATCTCTGATGCTATTGAAACGTATGAAACGCGGATCGACCTGGACAATGTTGATGTGGACTTTGAACCCAACGAAGGCCGCATTGTTCTCACAATAAGCTACACCATCATCTCAACCAACACGCGCTCCAATATTGTTTATCCATATTACCTCCAGGAGGGAACAAATCTGTAACAATGAGCGACAACTGCAACAATAAGAATATTCTGCAGCGCGATGGCACCAGCCAATCGCAGCGGTTGCTTGCGGCTTTGCTTCCATCGTACGTTTCCGTTGATGAACGGAGTATGGACGATTTCAGGGCGTTCGCGCAGCAGTTTGCGACGGAGATCCAGTATTACAATCTTGCAGATGCACGTGAAGGCGACTGGGTAGACTTTTTTACCAAATCTATCGCGGAAGATCAGAAGACCGAACCGCATTATGCGTTGTTCATTGCACTGCTGGAATTGTACAAAGTAGCGCAGGACGATATCAATACCATCACGAAGCGTCATCTTGATTACTATTACCGTGAGATTTTAAAGCTGGAAGAAAAGCCAGCTGTACCTGATCAGGTCTTTATCATTTTCACACTTGCAGAACAACTTGCTAACGCACTCGTCGCAAAAGAGAAAGAACTTGACGCGAAGAAAGACGCTGACGGTGTTGATCTTGTTTACAAGACAGACAAAGACATTGTTGTTAACCAGGGGCTGGTTACGGAACTGAAAAATGTTTTCATCAATCGTCCGCTTGACAATTCAAGTAAACCTCCTTATCCGGATAACATTCCGGTGCTGCTTCCGGGAGATGATCCTTATGGCGTAAACGGCGGAAACAACTGGAGACTTTATGCATCGCCTGTTGCAAATTCCTCAGACGGAATCGGTGGGGAAATTGAAACCGAAGAAAAGCGTTGGAGAATTTTCGGTGCGCCGCAGCAAAATGAAGAGTTAAAAGCTGATCGTCCACAGGCAGAAGTTGGTTTTGCATTTGCATCTCCGCTGCTGTTTCTCGGAGAAGGAAGTCGCCAGGTTACGATTAAAATTAATTTCAATCGCCCTATTGTAATTTCTCCAAGCGCTGCTGTAGCCGCTGCTGCTGATCTGCCGTCTACTTCATTGAGTATGGATATGTCAGCTTCGCTTACGATGGCATCTGCCGATGACCGCGCCACTGCTGCTGCTGATTATGTTGTGAATTCACTGAGCTACGCACTCGATGGAGCATTGAACGTCTATTTCAGCGGAGAAGAAGAATGGATTTTACCTGAAGGAACTACTGCCGCAACATATTATGATAATCAAGGTAATCTGATTATCGTCCGGACGCTGACCGAAGCGCAGAAACCTGTTGTCGCTTACAACGAAGAAGTGTTGCTGCAGCCAATCAGAACAAGCTGGCCGGTTGTCAAAATTACTTTGAACAGAGATAATCCTGCAACAGATTACATTTACCACGATCTCAGCTCTAAAACTATTTTCACTGCTGATATTACGGTGGATGTTGACGGTGTAAAAAATCTGGTTGTTCAGAACGACGATTCCTTACTCTCAGCGGACCAGCCATTTGAACCGTTTACGGGGCAACCAATTCCGGATTCAGCATTCTATATCGGCAGTACAGAAATATTTCAGAAGAGCCTCGACTCTGTAGATATCAGCATTGCATGGGATGGACTTCCGAATGAGATCACTCATCCCACACACACAGGGGATGACAGGTATAAATACCCTGACGGATTCAAGAATTACTATGAGAACTATTTACCTCCGGAAGAAGCACAGAGAAGAACGAACCAGAACTTCCGTGTAAATGCTTCCCTGCTTAATAAGAGAAAATGGGTAAGTCTGAATAGCAATAGCTACGCTTTGTTTGATGCAGGCAATAGTTCACCTCTGTCGGATACAACACGTGTTATTACCATCAACACGTTAGGGCTAAAAGGTGTTGGCCGTGATCCGAAAATGGAGCAAGTGGAAGAATTCGGAACGCAGGTTCAAAAAGGATTCCTGCGTCTGGCACTCGACGATGTTGATTTCGGACATGGTATTTATCAGAACTCTTACACCCAGCAGGCAATCTGGAAAGTGCAGCCCCCAAGTGCAACACCAGCGGGAGTAATTCTTGGACTGCCAAATGCCCCTTACACTCCGCAGATCAAAGAAATTTCTGTGAATTACAAGTCTTCTGAAACGGTAAATCTCGTTCGTCAGTTGCCTGCGCAGGATAAAAACAGTTTTGATTCCCGCGTTGAACAGTTCTTTCACATTTTACCTTTCGGAGTTGCAGAAAATCATCCGCACCTCGTTGAAACTGTGGGCGACATTCCATTGCTACCGCAGTTCCCCGACGAGGGTAATTTGTATGTCGGAATCAACAGTCTCGATCCGCCTCAAGTCCTTTCCGTATTGATGAAAGTTGCAGAGGGTAGCTCCAATCCGGATTATGCAAAACAACCATTGAAGTGGAGTTACCTGTATAACAATGAGTGGTACTCATTCACACAACTACAGATTCTTTCAGATTCAACATCAGGGCTGCTTACTTCGGGCATTGTAACATTCGACCTACCGAATGCAGTCAACAATACGAATACTTACCTCACAGAAGGATTATATTGGCTACGAGCAAGTGTCGAACACTATTCCGCCGCGGTATGTGATTTAGTTGCTGTTCAGGCACAGGCGGTGACCGCAACTTTTTCTGACAACGGAAATGATCCTAACCATTTGCGTTTGCCTTTGCCGGCAGGGACAATTTCAGATTTCGTTAACAGCGAAGCGGCTATTGATACAATCGCTCAACCTTTTTCCTCCTTCGGTGGGAGCATCAAAGAACAGAGCGAAGAATTCTACGTCCGCGTAAGTGAAAGATTGCGACATAAAAATCGCGCGATCACAATATGGGATTACGAACATCTCGTCCTACAGCAATTCCCTGCAATCTATAAGGTGAAATGTCTCAATCACACGAGATACAATACTATTTCTGACGTCAATGAATTATCACCAGGGCACGTTTCGCTGGTCATCATTTCAAACGTAAAGAATAAGAATGCCCTCGATCCGCTGAAACCGAAGACCAGTCTGATAACACTTACTCAGATCGAGGAGTTCATTGATGAAATCAAACCTCCGTGTGCGCATTTGCATGTGCGTAATCCAATCTTCGAAGAAGTACAGGTAGAATTCAATGTAAAGTTCAAGCCGGGCTTTGATATCGGATTCTATGGACAACAGCTGAGTGCCGAGATTAAACAATTCCTTGCTCCATGGACATACGGAACGAAGGACATTGTATTCGGTGGGCGTCTGCACAAATCGGTTGTAATCAATTTTGTGGAGGACCGCGAGTATGTCGATTATGTAACCTGTTTCAATATGCACCAGATTATTCCAACTGGTTTGCATACTAAGCCGAGAACTGAGAAAGACATAGACGAAGCAATTACATCGACTTCTGCATCAATTCTCACCTCTGCACCAACACACCTGATTACAGTTCTTGAAACAGAAGAGTGTGCATGTGAAGACAATCTTGTTCTACAGCCAATGCTTCCACCTCCAGTTGAGTGTGAAGATTGCGCTCATCACGAAGAGATGCCGCTGACCGGAATCGGCGCCGACGAAATCAATTCAACATTCATTATTGGTCACGCACCTGCGGAAGGCGTTGACTTCTGGACCATTGAACAAACATTTGAAGTACAATAATTAAAAAAATAGTTGCCATGTCACAGAAAGACAGAAATGAACTTTACCTGGAATTCAAGAACGGAGACATTCCAAATGAAAACGATTTTGCGGATACAATTGACTCCGCACTAAATCTTGTTGATGATGGACTTTATCCATATAAAAATATCACTCCCACAACTACCGCAAAAAATATCGGGATTGGTGATACAGCACCGCTTTCTACACTGGGTCTGAAAGGTCAACCGGGACAGGACGATAGAATGATTTCCTTCACCAGCCTGGATGAATCCCAGAAGTGGAATATTAACCTGAATCCGACCGGCAATGATGTTGACGGTTTCAGTATTGACGATGAGACTTCAGGAATTGGCAGCAGCCGTTTCTTCATCGATCATATTTCACAAGGAAATATTGGTGTCGGAACGGTGACTCCTCAAGCGAAACTTCACGTTTCGGGAGCGAACGACGGTGGAAATGTTTCCATCATGGTGGAGAATCTCGAGTCAGGTACTGAAGGTGGCTATCTACTGAGTGCACTAGATGACAATGCAGTTCCTGAGCGTATGAAAACTCTTGCGGTTCATGAAAAGATCGGAACAGAACTTACCGAGCGAATCACAGTACTTGGCACTCACGGACTACCTGGACTTCCAATTGTAAACGTTGGAATTAATGAAGTAATGCCTTATGCAACGCTGCATGTAACAAAGCAAGCTGGAGATCCAACTCAGGATGCGAATCTCGCAGAAAACACGGGTATTCTTTGTTTAGGCCCAATTGATGACGACAACCTTGTAGCTGATACCAAACAGATTCAAGCTCGACATGGTGAATACGTACCTGGAACCTCAACACTTTCATTTACTGCGTCAGAATTATTCTTGCAACCTTATGGTGGAGGATTGGTGGTTAATGCAGCAACGGGTAACCCGGTTAATTATGTAACGATAGCAAGCGACGGAAAAACCGGTATCGGAAAAACTCCGGTAGATGAAAAACTCGAAGTGAATGGTGCTATTGTTGTTGGAGATACTACTACTGCCGCACCTCAGAACGGAACAGTTCGCTGGAGCAGCGCAGATACAGATCTTGAAGTTTGGGTCGATACCGAGTGGAAGTCACTCACTACTCATGTGAATACCGATGGATTATGGACGGATGCAGGTGGTGGAATTATATATTATGATGGCGGAGCTGTGGGACATCCGAAAGTTGGAATCGGAATCACAACACCGACTGCAATGCTTCATGTAAAAGAAACGAATACAGATGTAACTGCAAACAGTGGCGCTGTAGCAATTGTAAACCAGGCATCAACAATAATTCCTGACGCCGGATTAACTCGTGTAGGTTTAGGCATTAACTGTTCAGGCGTATGGAGTCCGAACCCGGATGCGCTGAGCATTGGTCTATATGTAGTAAATGCAACAGGTCAGACTGCCGCGCAATCGAACATCGGTGCATTGATCAACGGAAATACTGTAATTGGAAACATCACTGGTAACTCAATCATTGGCGATGATGGTGTAAACGTACTAGCAATTCAAAACGGTGCAGCACCAACTTCAGTACCGGGCATTACAGAAACAACTGGTATCCAGATTTACTCTGATAATGTTGGGGCAACCGCTGGAACTCCGGGTTTTTCTGCACTTCATTTGATGACGGGCGATGGTGCGATCATGAAATTGTACCGTCAACCCGACATGACCGCTTCGGATATTAATGCGCCAAACACGGGTAATGCTGTTACCGATGCAGTCATTGACAACATGCGTACCCGCATCGATGAATTGGAAGCAATTCTGAAAGCACTTGGACTTCTTACTCCATAATTGAAATTCACGCGCTAACTGAATCAACAGTAAAGCAACTCATTTTGTAATGGCTGAAAGTTTAACCATATCCACCGCTCCTCCACCGCTGAAAAGCATGGACTATGCGCTTCTGCGAGAGAAGGCGTTGGCTCATATACAAGAGCTGTCTGGTAAGATCTGGACAGACGACAATGCGCATGATCCCGGCATCACCATTTTGGAAATGCTCGCTTATGCTATTACTGATCTCGGTTACCGAAGTAATTATCACATCCGGGATATTCTTACAACCGAGCCACCAGAAGACATCCGGAATTTTTTCCCTGCGAAGGAAATCATGACCATGTATCCGGTAACGTTCAAAGATTACCGGAAACTGCTGATTGACGTTGAAGTACCACTCGGTCTTCCGTTTTGTGAATCTGTTGGAGTGAAGAACGCATGGATCGAGGAGTCTACGACCAATGAAATTCCGTTCTATCTCGACAAAGACAAAAAAACACTTTCATATACCCAACCGAATCCAGATACGTCGAGAACAGTTCCACGCTGTCTCTACAATATTCTTCTTGAATTCAACGAGTGTGAATTACTCGGAGACCTTAATTCAAACACGCTAACACGTAAAATCACAATCAATGGTTTTACTGGTCCCAACGATCAGGCTTTCAATGGAACCATTGTTGAATTCGAAGTCGAGTTTGCGCGGTGGGATACTCCTGGTGTAAATTGGACTCAACCCTTGGCAATCAGAAAAACGATTAAATCGTTTGATCTGAAATTCTCTAAGATGCCTCCTCAGTATGCTATTGATACGTATGGAGTGTTTACTTCCGGTGCGAATCAGGGAGAGCTTTGGATCACCATCAATCAGAATTTCACTCCTGATCCGGTGCTGTCGCAGTACGTTGCTGATGCGATCAATGATGAAATCTATTCCTTGGAATTTGCTACGGAAAT
>CAYUTR010000127.1:0-12674 GCA_964447465.1 uncultured Chryseobacterium sp. | reverse complement strand
GCCACCGGAAAAACCAAAAGATAATTTTCAGGAAGCTGCTGTTTCACTTCGGTAAGTGAATTAATCATCTCCTCATGCTGTTGACCAACTGATGCATTGTAACCGCAGGTAATTACAAAACTATTCTCCGGCAATCCTGCTTTACGTTTGTGTTCAGTGTGACTAATGTTTCTTTGTGCAAGGATTTCGTCCAGCGGTTTCAGTCCGAAACGACAGATACTGGTTTTAGATTCAGCGACATTAAACCGCTTTCTGAAATCCCTCAGCGTATTTGCATTTGCAGCAGTGACATGTTGCGCCATTTGCGCGAGCGGTTCAAGTTCCTTAAGAATCAATTCCGATGAACGATAAAGTTCACTTCCGAAAACAGTAACAATAAATCGGGGCGCAATTGATTTCAAAAGATTCTGTGACCGGGTGTAACTCACGTGCATCAGAAACATGTGAACTACATCGTAGGTTTTACCAATGCGCTTCAACGTTTTCCTGAATTGTGCTGCCATCCAAATGGTTTTCAATCCCGGAATGCTTCTGAAAAACTTGCCGGCAGGGATTGAATAGATCGCACTAAATGCGGCTCGCGCACCTTCGTGATTCACCGGCACTTCCGAAAGGATATCGATGGACATCGCCGGATTAATTTTGCGAAGTTCAAGTGCAAGGTTGATCAGCAACGGATTATTCGCGTTGCCAAGGAAAAGAATTTTTCTAGGTGAATCAGTGCTGGTACCGCTTCTCAAAACTCTTCAGCGTTTGTTGATATTCATTCCACTCTCCGATATCAAACCATGATTTCTCGCTCACCGGAAACACGCCAACCTTACCACCGCGTGCTTTCACTTTCTCGATGAGCTCAGTGATATGGAAAAATGTGTTTTCCGGAATGTCGTTTATGACAGATGGCTCCAGCACATACATTCCACTGTTGATTACATATGTAATTTCCGGTTTTTCTTTCATCGACAGCAAACGTCCACCTTCACCCATTTCAAGAGTCCCGTAAGGAATTTTATGATGCTTCAGTGATCCAACCAGCGTAATTTCATTACCATTCTCCTTGTGATACTTATAGATATCGCGGTAATCCTGGTCGATCAGAATGTCGCAGTTGGACACGAAGAATGTTGACTTCAGTACATTCTTGAGAAGCGAAATAGATCCTGCCGTCCCGAGAGGTTTATCCTCCATGAAATAATTCAGGGAATAATTTTTCTCTTTGATGTGATCAAAATAATAACGGATCATTTCATGCTTGTAATTCACAGACAGGTGAAATTCTGTCGCACCCAATTTATTGAAACCATCAATGATAATTTCAAGAATTGGTTTGTCGCCAATCGGAACCAATGGCTTCGGAATAATATTCGTCAGCGGCTTTAATCTGCTGCCCAATCCTCCCGCCATAATCACAACCGGAACTTTCAGATCATTTCCAACCGCCTGAATTCTTTCCGAGAATTCATCTTCCCAGAAATATACGTCAACGAGATTGTTGTCGCCATCCACAACCGGCATGAGTTCTGTGCGAAATTCAATCATCATCTTCCGCACAACTTCTTTATCGTCACCTGGCCGCGCTACGCGGATATTTTTCCGCATCACGTTTTCTACAGGTTGTTCCAGCGATGTTCCTTTGATAATTCCGCGCTGAATATCTCCGATACTTAACAGCCCAAAATACTTCTCACCGTTGAAAACGATCAGCAACTTGCGATCAAGCTCATCCATCTGCTTTAAAGCAGACACCATGGTGGCGACCTTCTGAATGGATCTTTGGGCAATCTTTGGTGATGAGAACATAAAAAAGCGCTAAATTGCTTCAGCAAAGTAACCCATTATGAAGAAGATAACAGGCCTTTTGGCCCTTTTTGTATGCACAGTAACGTGTTATTCACAGACAAATCTGGTGAATAATGGCAGTTTTGAGACTTATTCGAGCTGCCCGACAGCTTTTAGTCAGGTTGACTACGCCACAGGATGGAACAAGTCTTTCATCTGGAATGCTAATTCGGGCGGCTGGCATACCGAATACATGAATTCCTGTAACACCGGGAATTGGGTTGGAGTTCCCGTTAATGGTTGGGGAACTCAGTCAGCATATAACGGCAACGGATATATTGCTCAGGCTCCATCATGTCCTAGCCAACAAGCTAATTATCGGGAGAATATTTACACTCAATTGAACTCTCCACTACAAATTGGCGCCACCTACACCGTTTCATATCGTATAACCCTTGCAGATAATTGTAAGTATTCCTGCAACAATGTTTGTGTTCAACTTGGAACCGACGCAGTATTTCCAATCAACAACCAAGCGTTATGTGCATCTGGTAACGTATCCAGCAAAACTACATGGACACTCGTTTCCTTATCATTTGTGGCGGACAGTAGCTATACCTACTTGTCGCTTGGTAACTTCTTTGATGATGCGAATACAACTTATATCCTCTCCTACCCGAGTTCCAGTCTAAACAATGCGCTGTTCTACGTTGACAGCTTGCAGCTTTACCAGACCGTTGGGCCTCCTCCACCTGCTCCTACAATTCAATCGCAAGTCACTTGCATTACTGGCACATTTTCCCTGAACAATGCCCCAACTTTGATTTCAGTTGCATGGGATTTCGGTGATCTGGCTTCTGGACCTAATAATACATCTACGTTGGTAAATCCAACTCACGTTTTTAGCGGGCCCGGAACTTACACTGTTACAGCAATTGCACAATTCCCTTCCTCAGCTGATACGGTAACCCAAGTTGTTACTGTCAGTTCAGTTGCAACTACCGCAGCATTTTCTGCGGCCAATGTGCCTTGTGGTACACCGGTATCATTTACAAACAGCTCGACGAATTACTCGTCCTGCCAATGGGATTTTGGAGATAGTAATTCATCATCTTTGATTACCCCATCGCACACGTATGCTGGTCCGGGCACCTATACTGTTACGCTTATTGCAACCGGCCCGTGCAACAACGATACGGTTGTTCAGACAGTAACTGTAACCGTTCCCGTTATTGATGCATCATTCACTGTAACAGGAACCGGCTGTTCCGGTACTCCTGTTTACTTCGCAGCTAATGCGCCGAATGCAACTACATACTGGTGGGATTTTGGCGATGGCAACAATGCAACTACAATTGCGCCTACTCATGTTTACAGTGCGAGCGGCACTTATACAGTAACCTTTATCGCAACAAATTTCTGCGTAGCTGATACAGTAGTACATGTGTTTAACATTGCACAGTCTCCTGCACTGACAATAAGTGTCTCGTCTGACACAATTTGCACAGGTAGCTCAGTTGTCGTCACCGCAACAGGCGGAACCAGTATTCAATGGAGTGGCGGATCTACTTCAACTTCCTACAGCTTCACTGATTTTCCTTCAACCAACACAACCTACGTTGCAACAATTACCGATAGCGTTTGCACCACAGTTGATTCAATAAGCGTGGTAATAGATCCATGTCTTGGAATTCAAAGTGGTCTCGGAGAAGGTTCAAACATTAGTGTTTACCCGAACCCTGCACAGACGGTAATTTCCATCATCACAGTTGAACCTGCAACCTCAATTGAGGTGTATGATGTGCTTGGAAATCTTGTATTGATCAAGCAGATGAATGTTCCTACCCAGGTGTCAGTGATTGATATCACACAGTTTGCGTCAGGAAGTTACCACGTGGTTGTAAAATCATCCAACGCCGTAGTAGCATCTGACTTTATAGTCGAATAGAACGGATTATTTCACGATAGAATTCGCTTTCACGAAGGAGCCGTCAGCAATGATAGCTCCTTCTTTGCTTACCGCTCCGCTGCCAAAGAATGACCGACTACCTAATTGCGCATTGCCATTCAGAATTGCACCAGTTGAAACATGGCAATGATCACCAACTACAGCATCGTGTTCAACAAGCGCTCGGTTGTTGATGATACAATTCTCACCAACTTCTGCATCTGCATTCACCAGTGCGAAATGCATGACAATAGTACCATCACCAACTTTTGCGTGAGCAGAAACGCGGGCAAGTGGAGAAACGATTACAGGTATTTCAGCTTTGATACTGCGGAGTTTTTCAAAAATCTTCTCACGCGTTGCTGGCGACTTCAAGTGCCCAACTGTAATATGAAAAGCATGTCCGAGTTTTGCGAATTCATCAATCTTGTCGTCGGTTCCAACGATTAAATGACCGCAAACCATTTGACCAACCTTGTCGGCTGAATCGAGAATCCCAACGATGCGAAATGTTCCTGCCGCTTCGATTACGTCAATGCAGGATTTGCAATGACCACCTCCACCTATGAGAACCAGTTTCTTCATTTCACTATCGGGCTACTCGGCACATTCACTACCCTATCTTCCAACCATTGAGAGTTGTCGAGATTCATTACCGGACAATTGTTAAACATGCTGAGCTTGTTCATCAAAGTCCAGATCGGGCGGGTCATTACGCCGTTGTCGTTGGTGTAAGTTAGGAATTTATCGCGCTCATCGCGGTTCTTCAACAGAACTACGTTGAGCCAGTAATTGCTCTTGCAGAAATTGCGCTCGCGGAAAAACTGAACGTCCGTGTTTGCGAAGAACTTGTCGTAAGCATCGGCGATTGCACGCTTGCTGTCGAGATACTTCCGAACGTTTTCCATCTGTGCAACACCAATTGCAGCACTTACGTTCGTCATGCGGTAGTTGTAACCGATCTCATCGTGCACAAAGTCCCAGCGATGCGGAACTTTTGCCGTAGTGGTCATGTGCTTTGCACGCTTCGCGAGTGATTCGTCGTTAGTGATAATCATTCCGCCACCACCGGTTGTAATCGTCTTGTTGCCGTTGTAACTGAGGATGCCCACTTTTCCGGATGTGCCGGTGTGCTTGCCGTTGTAATAGGTTCCAAGCGATTCTGCAGAATCTTCTACAACCGGAATCGAATACTTGTTACACACAGCCATCAGCTCATCCATGCGCACCGCATGACCGAACGTATGCATAGGTACACAAGCACCAATACGACGGTTTGTATTCTTGTTGTAACAGAATCCGTCGTTGCGCACTTCTGCGTTTGCGTCAAGCCATTCTCCGAGTTTGTCCGGATCAAGACCAAGTGTTTCTTTTTCGCAATCGGCGAACAACGGATACGCGCGGCAGTAAGCAATTGCATTTGCAGTGGCAACAAATGTCAGTGCCGGAGAAATAACTTCATCTCCGTCTTTCACGCCAACAAGAATCAAGGCGATATGCAAAGCTGCTGTTCCGTTTACACAAGCAACAGCGTACTTCGCACCGGTGAATTCCGCAGTCTTCTCTTCGAAGAGACCAACAAATCGCCCAACGTAAGAAACGAACGTAGAGTCGATGCACTCAGCGAGATATTCCTTCTCACGACCCGCAAAAACAGGCGCATGCAAAGGAATAAATTCCTTCGTACCGTACAGGTTGCGGACAAAATCAACTGTTGACTGGTAGCTCACTGAGTTTTGGTGTTGTGTTGTAGTAAACCGGTGAATCAGGATCGGTGATGTAACCTTTCTCGAGCATTTCGAAAATCTCGGCAACGCTCTTATCCACGTTGAATATCTGCTTCACACTGATGAATTTGTGCAGCTTGGAAAAATCAACCTGGTAATCGCGTTTGTCACCGCCTTCTTTCAGGATATCGATCTTCACGTCCGGAATGTATTTCTTCACGGTATTCGCAATCTGAATCTTCTGGTAATTTTCTCCCGGGAAACCAATGTTAAACACATTGTTCTTCACTTTGTCGAAGTTCGCAATAACGTTCATCATTACGTTCGCAAGATCGAACACATGTATGTAAGGGCGATACGACTCCGGCAGAAAAATATCGAGATACTTTTTCTTCCAGCCGTTCAACGTGAAATCATTTACTGTAAGATCGAATCGCATGCGTGGTGATGCACCGTAGATTGTAGACAAACGTCCGATTACCCAATCCATGTCTTTCACTTTCTCCGTGAGATAGCGTTCAACGTTCACTTTTGATTCTGCATAAAGTGAAAGTGGGCTCAATGGTGTTTCTTCCGTTGCAAGATCATTAGCGATTCCGTAATTGGAACAGGTCGAGAAGAAAATGAATCCTTTCACTTTCCGTTCGCGAGCAAGATCGATCAATTGATAAGAAGCCGTTTCATTGATAGACTTCGTGTCTTCAGGAAACAACTTGCTCGCTGGATCTCCAACAACTGCCGCTGTGTGAATGATAAAATCAATATTCTGCATTGCACCTTCCACTACACTCTTGTCGCGGATATCGCCTTTCACAAACGTGTAATTCGGATTGCTCAGGTGAATAAGCGGAATGTGTTCATTGAACCACAAGTGGTCTACTGCCACAACGCTGTGACCGTTCTGCAAGGCAAGGTTGGTCAGTACTGAACCGATGTATCCTGCGCCGCCTGTAATTAATATTTTCATGATTCTCTTTCTTTTTTACCACCAAGACATTAAGACGCATAAGTTGCACAAAGTTTAAATTTCTTCGTGTTACTTAGAGACTTTGTGATTTTGTGGCTATAACTCATTCTACTTATTTGCACTTACAAATTCAACATGCTTTCTGCACGCTTCACGATCTTTCGTCTTGATTACACGCGCCGGCATTCCTGCACACACTGCAAATTCCGGAACGTCAGAGTTCACCACAGAGTTCGCTCCTATCACGGCAAAGTTACCAACTGAAATGCCCGGTAGTATTACTACGTTGTTACCGATCCACACACCATCTCCAATACTGATGTCCGCCGAATGCATGGGTCGTAAATTTTCCGGTCCGGTTGGATAATTCACATCGTGAGTTGCAGCAACAAGCGACACATTGTAGCCGATTGCGGTCCACGCTCCTATTTTTACTTTCCCGGTTTCGCCGGCAGAAATATATCCTGAGTTGAAATAACTTCCTTTTCCTATGCTCACGTTTTTTCCGGCGATGTGGACTTTGCCTATCGAAGCCTTCGCGTCAATTGTGTAACGCTTTCTATACTTCGCAGAACGCGCACGATCGGCACAACCTTCAAGCCATAAAGCGAATCTTCCGAACATCTAAGCTGCTTCGTTGTCGGTGGAAGGATTCTTTTTACGCGAACGCACATCCATGAAAATTCCTCCGATCACGAACAGGAATACGAAAATAGATCCGAACATCGCGATCTTCTCTCCACCGTAATAACTCTCAGGATGAAATTCAAATGTAACAGTATGCTTTCCTGCCGGAACACGGATCCCGCGCAAAACATAATCTGCACAGAGATACTTCGCTTCTTCTCCATCGATTTTTGCATTCCATCCGAGTGGGTAATACACTTCCGGAAGTATCAGCAATCCTTCAACAGAAGAATTCGTTTCATAAGCGAGTCTGTCGGCTTCGTGCGTAATTACTTTCACGGTTGCGCCCGGATCTGCTTTCGGAACGAATCCCTGCAACTGATCTTCGTATCGTCTGTCTACGACGGCAACTTTCCTTGTATCGATTCTGCGCATGGCAACAATTTCAGAATCTGCATTCGGAACAATTTCCACCTTGTTTACAAACCAAGCGGGTCCACATGCAGCAGTATTGGTCAGCACACCCGCATTTCCCGGATCGTAGATCACGTATTTTGTATTGAACATATTCAATGTTCCCGCACGACCAAACACAACAGCGATTGCGGAATCCGGATTCGGAGCCTGAAAAGCAGTGTTCAAACCGTTCTGCATTTCGCGGATCTGCTGGTCCATCACCTGCTCATACAATTCCTGAATGCGCTTGAGTTTTGCACCGTGGTAACCACCAATTGATTTGTGGAAATAAGATGTGGATGCGTCCTGCCAAACATCAACTGCAATATTCAGTACACGAAACGATTTGTCCTGATCCTGCAGAATCATTTGATCCGCTGGCGACATGGTGTACGGCACTTCGTGTTTTTTCGATTTCTCATAATTCTCCTTGTCGAGATATCGTGTTCCTACAGGCCACAGATCACAGATCACAAGGAAAATAATTGCACCGGAGAGAATTCCCGGATGAAACGGTTTGCGGATATAGAACCAAAGCACCACACCGGCGAGGAGTATCAACAGGAAACTTCTTCCAGCATCAGAACCGGTAATTGCTTCACGCGCAATCTCAAGCTGTGAGATGTAATCATACGCCTGAGCGTCGGTTAATCCCTGCTCAACTGCTTGTGAAACAATTCGCTTCTCCGTGACTTCGTTTACAGCAGTTACAAATGCTCCAGGCATCAGCCAGATCAAGAGACAAAGTCCACCCGTAAGTGCGAATGAAATATAGAAATAGTGCATGTACTGCTTCACCCATCCCGGACTCTTCATCACTTCTTTGATCGCGAGCATCGCAAGAATTGGTAACGTGAGATTACAGACGACGAGAATCATGGAAACCGCGCGGAATTTGTCGTAACCCGGAACATAATTGAAGAAGAACTCGGTGAGTGCCATGAAATTGTGTCCCCACGAGAGCATGATTGCGAGAACAGTTGCACCGAAGAGCCACCACTTGATTTTATCTTTCACGATAAACATCGCAAGTACAAAAAGGAAACAGATGATTGCACCAACATAATACGGTCCGCTGGTAAACATCACATCGCCGAAATACGCCGATTGACCTGCAATTGATTGCTGGAAATTTTCATCTACTTTCTTCAGTGCGTTCTCATCATAAGTTCCGATCGCCTGCGACGCACCTCCCATGAAATCAGGAATCATCAGTGTCATCGTTTCACCTTTCATGTAACACCACTGTGTAGCGTAGTCAATAGAAAGACCGTCTGTCTTGTTGTGTTCTTCTTTGTCAATAGTCAGTTCAGATGGTCCACGCGTTGTGTACTTGCCATATTCCTGAGTCAGCCAGAGATTGCTGATGTTAGGAAGGATTGCAAGAACAACAGCAACAGCGAGGATTGCATTTGCAACAACAATGTGCTTCTTCTTGTTCTCCATCCACAAGCGGATGTTTTCTCCAAGTCCGATAAACACGAGAAGGATCAACAGGTAATAAGTAATCTGCAAGTGATTTGAGTTGATCTCCAATGCAAGTGCAAGCGCCGTAAGTGCGCCGCCCAGCCACAATCGTCCTCTATACGCCAGTAACACACCCATGACGACAGGCGCCATGTACGAGATTGCATACATCTTGGAATTGTGTCCAGCAGGAACGAGCGTAATCATGTAGGAAGTAAGACCGAATGCAATTGCACCGGCGATACTCACCCACGGATCTACTTTCATTGTGATCATCAGAAAGTAAAAACCGATCATGCACATGAGGATTGCAGTTACCGGGAAAGGAATGCGGGTAACAGTTGCAATTGCTTTCTGAAATGGATTCAGATAATTCGAAGGATACGCCACAGAAATCTGGTACGCCGGCATTCCACCGAACATACTGTTTGTCCAAAGTGGTTCGCGACCATTTTTTGCACGGAAGTCGGAGATCTCTTTCGACATCCCTTCATGGTGCTCGATATCGCCTTGTTTAACGCGTTTGCCATCGAATACCAACGGCTTGAAAAACACCGCTGTAATGATGATAAAACAGATGACTGCAACTGCGGGGGCAAGGTATTTTTTAGCGTCCATAAGGGCTTTTTGGGTAATGCGCAAAGTTATCAAAAAGCCCTTTTCTGAGCCGTTAAATAACACAAAACTACGCCCAGATTTAGCCAAAATGAACTTTACAGGTGAGTCGGTGTATTAGGTTCCAGAAAGCAAACAATTAGAGACACAATCAAATCGCAAATCCCATGAAGAAATTAACCATTACTCTCTGCCTGCTTACAGCCTCATTGGCCGCGTCGGCTACCACATTTTACGAGCAGCTCTGCACGTATAATTTCAACTGGAAAAAATATTCGATGGTTGCACCAAAAGGCGACGCACGGACTTTCCGCACAGATGCCGAATACGTACAAGCGCATTTAAGTTGTGTGATTCCAATTCTGAAAAACAATCTGACCGCAAGTTTGTCGGCAGAACAACAAACCACGCGTACAGGATTGATCGCGACGCTGGATGAATATCGTCTTGCGGGAAGATTTCCTTTGAACCATTACCGCACAGATCGCATTCCGGTTTTTATTGATGAACATGGGACACATTGTGCAGTTGGATACTTGATGATGATGTCGGGACATGATGATCTTGCACAACGCATTTCGCAAGCCGACAATTACGTTTGGGTGAAAGACATCAAAGATCCTGAAGCGATAGTATGGCAGCAGTATTCCGGATTCACGATGGAAGAACTGAAGCTGATTCAGGGTGCGTATGATTGGTACGATCCAATGGCTTGGTACGTGGAGAATCGTTACGAAACGCCACAAATGCCGACTTGTACTACAGCGTATTTCGATCAGACACTGGAAACTGTAGGCCAGAAAAAGGATGACAGAGTTTGGTGTAAGGGCGAGGGTAATGGCAAAGTGCTCAACGGAAAATGGGAACAGTATTCTTCACCGGGAGTTCCGTGGCTGAAAGGTAATTTCACCAATGGGAAACGCAGTGGACAGTGGGAAGAATATTACCAGGGAACCACAATTCTTTGTCGTACCGAACAGTGGCGCAACGATAAGCTCAACGGTGTACGCAAGCGATTCGATTATCAAGGAAACACAACCGAAGAAATTCTGTTCGCTGAAGGAAACGCGGTGTGCAAAATCAATTATGACTTGTACGATACACTGGCATATGTTCGCATTCCGTTGGACTCTGCAACTGTAATGACAGAAGTGTACAATTCAGCAGGAAAACTCGTAGCGTGCGGAAAAGAAACAATTTACAATCCGAGTGGTTTGTTGTGGTTCCAGAATATTCAGCTTACTGCAATGAATTCCATCCAGGTGGGAACACGGGCAACAGCACTGGCAACCGGAACAGACAATGGTGGTTTAAACTCTGATGGTGGATACAACACTGGCAACGGAGGAAATCTAATTTTCCTTGGTCGTGGACAAAATTACCAGCAGCCATCGTTGGTGCAGTACCACAAATTCGGTACGTGGTTGTTCTATCCATTCGAAGCGAAGCGTTATGCGGACTACAAGGGAACCAACCGTCAATGGTATATGAACTTTGGTGAAATGGGTGAACAACTGCGCGGGGAAACTTATTTGTTCGAGAACCAGATGACAAATATGAAATACGATTCACTGAAGGTCGAGTTCGACAACAACAAGGTCGAGCACTTCTACGGCTACAAGCAGAAGTTGGTTTACACGAACATCTGCTATACTTATTTCGATGCAAATCCTGAGCTATATAACATCTTCACAGGCAACCACTACACTACACGCCAAATGAAATCTGCCGGATGCTACAACATCTTTGGTGAGCGTATCGGTGAGTGGACATATTTCAACCAATACGGTCAGCCAACAAAGAAAGAGACTTACCTGATTCCCATGAAAGAAGAAGAAGCGCTTGGTGAAACGAAAGAATACGCATCGAAATAATTTTGATTAACCCCAAAAATAAAACCGCCGCTGGACTGGGAGTCTGCGGCGGTTTCGCTTTTGTTGTAGGTCTCTCGCGGAGGCACCCCTCTTACGAGGTTTGCGATGAAGACTTCCAAACACCTTAACCAGAATTGTACAGTAAACTTATAGGAACAGTTCGTTCATTCAAAGTGGATTTAAACAACTGGCGTAGTTGCTTCGCACGCGGAGCGTTTTCACCGATAAGTGGAAATTCAATGCGCAATGATCAATACGCAATGCTACTTGTTAAAATAACTTAACCTTTTAACAGCGCTCAACCCATTTGCGTATTGCACATTGGAGATTGCGTATTGCGAATTGGTTATTTGATTTCTTCGAAGTCCACATAATCATCATCACCTTTCGTTTTCGGTGATTTAGATTTAGGTGTTTCTTCCACCTTCACTTCGCCGGGACGTGGCGTGTTGTAGTAATTGTTATTCGTCTGCGAGTAATTTCCGGATGCTTTCTTTTGACTTGATTTCGAAAACGCTCCGAAGATTCTCCAGATAAGCCAGATGGCTAAAACGGTATAGAATACTTCCTGCACACCGCAAAGATACCGCAGCGACGCGACGACGCAGCGACGCGGCGAATCTTTTTTTGCGAATCGCGGGAAAATTGACTGACAATGACAAATAATATGGAAAACAATACGCTCATTCAGCTTATCGAGATCAATTTAGGCTCAGAAGCTTGGAACAAAACGCTGCGTCGCCGCGTCGTTGCGTCGCCGCGGTGAAAGAAAGCGATATTCTGGTTTGCCGATAAAGCCAATCCGGAAGCTATCTTTGCACCATGAAAGTGACCATTACCGTAAAAGAAGTCAATCCCGATTTCGACAGAGAACTTGCCGACAATGAACACGACGGAAAAGAATCGGAGAACAATATTCTTTACAGCTGGGAAGATGAATTCGACATACAAGGCGATGTAAAAGATCTGAAGATCCGTAACAACGCTCCTTTCGATCTGCAGACGATGGACGGCGATGAAGAAGCAACTTACACCATCGATTCTATGATGGTAATGGATGTACTTCTATCGAATGGCGCTTCTACTTCCTGTGCGTTCTCCCGCAGTCTGGTGAAAGACACGAAAAAAGTGACAAACAAAAACGGTGATGTACACTTTTACGTTTTCCTGAAAGGCGGAAAGAAAATTGTGTCGCCTGTTACCGGAATTTATAT
>CAYUTR010000126.1:0-12684 GCA_964447465.1 uncultured Chryseobacterium sp. | reverse complement strand
TTCTGCACAATTTCAGCTTCACGTTTTACGCGGAGTTCATCGGTCATCAGGATTTTCTCCTGGTTGAAGTTTTTGTACATCAGATCAATCTCGGCAAACTTCGCTTCCACTTCTTTCTGCCACTGAATAGAAAGACCGTTCAGCTCGGTTTGCGCCGACTGGTAAGCAGGGCTCTGCGCAAGAATATAATCGGTATCCACGTAACAGAATTTCTGCGCTGTGGCTACACCGGTACCTGCGAGAAGCAGGAAAATGATTGCAACAAGTTTGTTTGTCATGTTCGTCTGTTTCTTTTCAAAAACCCGACCAAAGTGGCCGGTTACCGACCATTTTGGGCGGCTAAAGTACAAATTATTAGGTTGTTATAGTTCCCCCAGATTCATGCCCAAACTGAAGTGAATCTGCGACTTCTGCATTCCCGAAAGGCCCTGAACATCGTCGAAACGATAGCCATAATCCAGACCCAAAAGCCCGAACATCGGAAGGAAAACACGCACACCTACACCAGCCGAACGATACACATCGAACGGGTTAAACGACTTGAAATTCTGCCAGGTATTACCTGCTTCTACAAAGGCCAATCCAAAGACGGTTGCACTTGGATTAAGTGAGATAGGATATCGTAATTCCCATGTGTATTTAGCAATAATTGGCGCACCGGTTCGTGCCGATAGCGACTGGTCATCGTAACCACGCAATGCAATAATCTCACGACCATCGAGTGCAAATCCTGTAAGTCCTGATCCACCGAGATAGAAACGCTCGAACGGTGCGATGCCAACCTCTTTGTTGTACATACCGAGGTAACCGAATCCAACACGCGTACTTAGAACCAAATTTCCGACCAGACGGTTGTACCACGAGCACGTGAACTTCCACTTGTAGTATTCCACCAGCCTGTAACGTGTCTGTGCATCAGCAGTACTGTAATCAATGTCGTTGAAGAACGACCACGGCGGAGTAAACTGACCAATCACTTTCACATCGACACCACTACGCGGATAGATCTGCTGATCGGTTGAATTTCTGCTCAGCGTAATGCGATAACTTAAGTTATTAGCAACACCTTCGGCGAATGCAAATACCGAGAAGAAATTGTTCAGCGCATAATGCTGGTAAGTGAGATCCTGGTAGAGGTAGAAATAATCATCCGGTTTTTTCAGACGCATTCCATAGCCTACGCTCACACCCCAGATGTTTACATCGGCGCGACTCGGATTGCTTTTCTTCAATCCGTTTGACTGAAGTGAATTGTAAACAGTAACCGAAAGTGAATGTGGTTTCTTTCCTCCGAGCCAAGGCTCAGTGAACGATGCATTGAATGAACGGAAATATAATCCGTTTGACTGCGCACGAATGCTCAGCTTCTGTCCATCGCCGGAAGGAAGCGGACGATACTGACTCAGCTTGAACATATTTCGCGCCGAGAAGTTATTGAACGAAAGTCCGAGCGTACCAACGATACGGTTACCGCCCCAACCACCTGATAATTCTACCTGATCAGAAGGACGCTCTTCTACAACGTACTCGATGTCAACTGTACCTGTGTAAGGATCTGGAACTGGATTCACCTGGATTGTTTCCGGGTTAAAATAACCAAGCTGCGAAAGCGCTTGCTGTGAACGGATGACATCTGAACGACGGAACAATTGTCCCGGACGTGTCCGTATCTCGCGCATGATCACGTTGTCGTTTGTCTTCGTATTCCCGACAACCGTAATCTTCCGGATGATGGCCTGCCGTCCTTCGTAAACGCGCATTTCAACGTCAATAGAATCTCCTTCAACCGCTGTCTCCACGGGATTTACCTGGAAGAACAGATAGCCATCATCCATGTACAATGAGCTCACGTCACTACCGCTCTGGCTCATGTACAAACGCGATTCGAGATCGGACTGATTGTAAACATCACCCTTCTTGATTCCAAGTGTGTTCGATAATTTTTCAGAAGAGTACTTCGTGTTACCAACCCACGTTATGTTGCGGTAAACATACTTGCGCCCTTCTTCAATGTGCATATCAATTTCAACACGGTTGTTGCCCACGTCGCGCACAGAATCTTTCACGATACGTGCATCGCGGTAACCCTTCGCTTTGTAAAGTGCAAGGATAGCTTCCTGATCGGTTTCGAAATTTTCCTTGATGTACTTCGACGATTTAAACACCTGGTAAAAACGTTTCCGTTTTGTGTCTTTCATCTTGCGACGGATCTTCCAATCGGAAAATTGCTTACGTTTTTTGAAGATGCCTTTACCTTTTACAGATTCGTTACCGGTGATGTTGATTTCGCTGATCTTAACTTTTTTCCCTTTGTCAATATCGGCGAACACCGTTACAAAACTGCGTCCCATCACAGTAGTGTCATTCAGAAATTCTGTGTGAAGCGTTGTTTTGCAGTTTAGATATCCATCTGCACGATAATGCTCATTTATTGTCTCTACAATGTGACGCGCCCGATAATCGGTGTACATCTGGCGCTTCAAAGGCAGCTTCTCATCGAGATCTTCCTTTTCACTTTTCTTGATACTCTTTCCAGATACAGTTCTGTATTTGATATCCAGAATCGCCGGCTTCTCGACTACAACAAGATCGAGCCAGATATATTCGCCTTCAATTTTATTGATGTTGATCGTGATGTTTTCAAACAAACCTTCGCGCCAGAGATTGTCAATTGCATTCGAAGTTTTCTCACCGGGAACCATGATCTTATCGCCAATCGGAAGTCCTGAAATCAACACAACGATATCCGGATTGATCGCAACCGTACCAATCACATTTACTTTCACCAATGTGTATTCAACAGAACCGTAAGAGATTTGAGTACTGTCGCCACCGAATGCGTCAACGATTCCGTTGTTGCCCATCTGTGCACGCTTCAGTTCCTCTACACTCATTGTCTTCACGCCCGGAGAATCTACAGGTAGTGTTTCAATCGGCATGATCGTTTCGCCTCCCGGTTGATCAGGACTCACCTGTGCAAACGAGAAATTCGCACTCAGCACAAACAGGAAAAACAGTATTAATTTTTTCATATAAAATTGAAGGGCTACTTTTTCCCTTCGTCGTTATTCAATGGTGAAACGAGCGCATTCAATGTTTCGCTCATGATCTGTGCACTTGTTTTTCCGAATCGTCTTTCACGCGACTGATAATCGGCAAGCGCTTCGTAAAACTGTTCCTTGCCGAAATCCGGCCACAAGGTTTCTGTAAAATAAAATTCTGCATAAGCCAACTGCCACAAGAGAAAATTGCTGATGCGTTGTTCTCCGCTCGTGCGGATGAGCAATTCCGGATCAGGATATTTTTCGGTTGTGAGATAAGATCCGAACAAGCTTGAATCAATATCCTCCGACTTGATCGTTCCGCTCTTCACATCAGCTGCAATGCGACGTGCTGCTTCTGTAATTTCCCAACGCGCACTGTAGCTTAACGCGAGAACCAACGTCATGCGGCTGTTCTTCGAAGTAGCTTCAATCGCATCCGTAAGTTCAGCGCGACAACGTTCAGGCAAGCTGTTCCAATCGCCGATCGTTTCGAGACGGATATCATTTTCATTGAGCGTCTTGCGTTCTGCGCTGATTGTGTGCACAAGCAATTCCATCAATGCGTTTACTTCATCTTGCGGACGATTCCAGTTTTCGGTGGAGAATGCATACAACGTGAGATATTTCACTCCGATTGCCGCTGCTGCTTCTGCGGTTTCGCGAACAGCTAATACGCCGCTCTTGTGTCCATCTACACGCACCTTTCCCTGCTGTTGTGCCCAACGTCCGTTGCCATCCATAATCACGGCAACATGGCCAGGTATCCTGGAAGTGTCTAATTTATCTTTCCAACTCATACTCGTGTGCGCTCTGATGTTATCGCCCGTAAGCGGAACAAACTTTAGGTTTATCCGTAAGTTGGAATGAAAGTGTGAGACCGGTAAAGCAATACCAATCTTTGTTGCGGGGATTTCCTCTCTGGCTGCCGGTGTTATCGCCAGCAGTCAGGCTACGATCAGCTAATAGAACCGCGGCAGGACCGTTAGCAGCGAGATCAGCAGGATTTGCATAAACCGTACTTACATCGTCGAGATAATCAGTAAATGTTTTGCGCATGCCCCACTCGATTACGAGACCGATTCGCTTCGCAAGATTCGCTTTGAATCCGGCGCCGAATGGAATTGCAATTTGTGTACGCATATAACCTTTTCCTTGTCCTTCGGTCTTCAATGGCTGCAATGCAACCCACTGATTTCCGTAGGAAGCTTTCGGATTGAAGTTAAAAACGGAAAGTCCGAGAAAAAGAAATGGAGTGAACTGGTGTTTCTCATCACCGATTTTATATTCTACGAAATTGAATTCAGTCCTTGCTGCAAGCTCATAAATGCGCGAGCGGAAACTCAGGTTACGCTGCTGCTGTTCGTAAGAACTTGTGCGCGCATCAATTCCCTGCACACTTCCGAAAAGTGCACTTCCAACAAATGAAAGACGGTAACCAACGTTGTGACGATACACCAATCCGGCAGCAGGGCGCGTCAGACTATTCAGGTGACCCGTAGGATTGAGTTCTCCAATGTAGTAGGACCCACCAAGGAAGATTCCGATCTCGTTGGTCTTCTGCGCAGAAAGGGCAAGACTGCCGCTAAGTGCAAGTAGAATGCAGGTTAATTTTTTCATTCAGTTCAGCTAAGCTTCAGGCAAAACGCACACCAAAGCAGATTGTTTTGAGAGTAATTGGAATTATCGGCAAATATAGCCCAAAAAAGCGGGTCATTTCACTGGTTGTTGATTAGTAATAACAGTGGTTAACAATTAGTTACGGGCATCTACGCCCCACATCAGTTTTTCACGGATTACGTCGAAAAAATGCTGGTTGTCAAAACGTACGAGGGAAATCTTGAAATCGCCTTTTCGGATGCGTAATTCTTCACCTTCTCCGAAGGGTTGCATGCGCGAATCGAGCGAGGCCATGTATTGTAAACTACGGCCTTCTACTTTGAGAACGATCTCTGAATCTTCCGGTACAATGATCGGACGTACGTTGAGGTTATGAGGAGAAAGCGGAGTGATTACAAAACTCTTCGCGTCAGGAATCATAACCGGTCCGCCGCAACTGAGTGAATACGCAGTGGATCCTGTTGGTGTTGCGATGATCAATCCATCGGCCCAATACGAGTTGAGAAATTCTCCGTTCACAAAGCAATGTATCGAAAGCATCGCCGAGGAATCTTTACGCTGAACAGTCAATTCGTTCATTGCAAAATTCACATCGCCGAACATATTTTTCTCTGTGTCGAGACGCAGCAATGTTCTTTTGTCGAGTGCGTATTTTTTCGCGAAGAGATTTTCTACTACTGATTCTGCCGCCTGTTCAACTGTAACACCTGCTAAGAATCCTAAGCGACCCGTGTTAATTCCTACAATAGGAATTCCGGAATTGCGCACAAATGCAATCGTCTCGAGAATCGTTCCGTCGCCGCCAATGCTGATCATAAAATCTGCAAGGCCGCGAATCTGGTTGTAATCGTCGAGCTTTTTAATTTTCCCTTTGATCTGAAATTGCTTACTCAGCTCAGCTAAATAATCTTTGCCGATGAGCACTTCAGCCCCATGTTTTTCCAGCTTGTCAAAGAGCCCCTGCAATGCGGGAGGAAGGGTCTTACCGGTGATACGTCCGTAAACGGCTATTTTCATGCTGATACGACGGCTTCCTGCTGTTTAGACGCAGAGCTGCCTGTTTAGTTGCCACTAAGGTAGGGAATAGATGGGAGTCGCGAGTCGGGGGACGCGAGTGTTAAAAGGAACGCGGATTTTTATGTCCGAACTTGTTAGTTCCTCGCTCGGATCATTCCGGTAAATTGAACGTTTCGATTTCAGATCTTATGAGATAGGCTTGAGTTTATCTCATAAAATCCAAATACAACACTTTCTGGTTACCGAAGTCATCCTTGCGGAGCGATTAGCAAACAACGGAAATCAAAATCCGCGTTCCATTTATCTCGCCAACTAAAACGGCGCTCCAAAATGCACAAAGAATCCACCCTCTCCGAGATTGTTAAAAGTGTATTCGAACCGCACCACCACGTCGTAGTAAGTGACAATATCCACGCCTGCGCCATAGCCGGAAATCCAGGAATTGCCGAGCTTGTTGTTGTCCAGAATTGTTGATGCGCGATCTTCTACGTAAGCGGCATCACAAAATATTCCGGTGTAAATCGCCAGGTGAATGGTGTTGAACTTCTCTACCGGAAACCATTTGAATTTAAAAATGCGCGGCTTTAACAACTGGTATTTCACAGAAGATTTTGCAACCACGTAGCTCTGTCCGTCGATCACGTAATATTCAAATCCGCGAACGTAAGTACTGAAGCCTAAAGCACGTTGGTGATAGTACGGTGGCAATGGTCCCGGTAACCATCGGACACGTGCCATCGCAGCTGCAAACACACGCGACTTTGCGACCTGAAACCATTTACGCGCACTCACTGCAACGAATGTGACATCGAGATTTTCTTCAGGAAGAATGCTGAGTCCGTGATGCGTTAATTCTGCGTCGAAATAATATCCGTTGAGCGGATAAGCCTTTGCATCGCGGTAGTCGCGCACGTATTGGTACGACAGTGTGAAGTAACGCATGCGATCTGAACCGTTCACGAAATAATCGTTCCGTAGATCAACAACTGTGTCAAATACACTGAGATCAATGAATTTCAGTTCGAGCGTATTTCGCTGGTAAATTCCGCGACGGTAACTCATCTTGGCACTCGCGCTGACTTCCTTACGGATACGGTTTTCTGGATCGTTATAAAACACGAGCACATTATTTCTCGTTGCATACGACACTTCATGATTGCGGGTGTATAATCCAGTAACAGTAATTCCGATCGTCTTTTTCCGGTTGAGAAACGGAATGGAATATTGTCCGCCGAACTGCTGCGTGTAACCAAACTTCGCAATGGCGGCAACGGTTTCTCTTCGTCCACGAAAGTTGTAACGCGTGATCAACGCTCCATAGGAAGCGCGCTCGAAATTGTGTCCGTTTCTCCACCATGTATTGAGATTCGGTTCCTGCACATCGAAAATTGGTGCGGGCCAGGTGTACCAACGTTCCTTGACGTCGATGTTAATAATGAGCTGTGGCGAAATTGAATCGGGCGCTCCGACTATTGCCGTGATCGTCATGAAATTGAACAGTGAAGTGTTGTTCAGGTTTCGTTCCGATTGGGTGAATTGTTTCGCGCTATCGGCATATCGAATTGTGTCGCCGACTTTGAAAGTTAATTCACGCAGAATGATAAAATCTTTCGTGGTTTTGTTCCCTGTTATCGTGATATTCCTCACAATTCCGTAACCGGTTCGCACAATGGTATCCTGTTGTGCATGCGATCGAATCGGCGCGACAAGAAATAAAAGGCTGAATAACAGGAACGTCCTGCGCAACATGGATGTGCGAATTCCGATCAGACGGATATCAGAGACGAATATAGTTCATGAACTCGTCGTAACGCTCTTTCATATCGTCTTCGTAAACGCTCTGGTGGAACGTTCCGCTGATCGTGTAGTTATAGCGTTCGAAAGTCTGGACAATGCGCGAAAGATCTTCGCGATTTATTTTGAGCGTTACTTCCACGCGCGGCGTGCCTGGAATTCCGGCAACATACGCACTGAGAATCTTCGCATCGTTTCCTTCCACAATCTGTGCGATCTGTGAAAGAGAATAGTCAACGTTGTTTACTTCTACCACGAGAATTCCACCCGGCTCTTTCATTGCAGCCATCTTCACAAGATGCTCTGCGATTTTGCGAATGGTAACTGCGCCGCGATATTGTCCGTGTTCGTCGAGAACGCCGATTACATCAACGTTCAGTTGCGCCATAAGTTTGAGCGCATCATACGCGTGCTGACTTTCACTTAACTGCGGGCGGATAAGATTCAGGTGAACAGAACTGATCGGAGCGTCTGATTCATCGAGCTCGAACAATTCACTTTCGGAAATAAGTCCAATGAACTCCGTTCCGTCTACCACCGGCAGCCAGGAAACTTTGAATTCATCCATCCACTTCAACGCCTTCTCCGCAGAATCATTATTCTTGAGGGGCGGGATGTCGTCGGATATGAGTTGACCTATTACCATTTTCTAAACGGGGACGAAATTACTCTTTTATTCTCACTGTGGCGGCACCCGTTGCGACCGCTTTATTTGTATAACGCCTGAACCTCAATAAGGTTTAATCCGTTTAACAACTGGTAGCTACGGGGTTTCAAATAACATGCCTGAATTTGCATGTGAGTCCCTACTTTTGAACATCTAATCCAGGGAGCTTATGATCAGGCTGAGTGTGAACGTGAACAAGATTGCGACCCTACGGAATGCAAGAGGTGGAAATACACCCGATGTCCTGCAGGCAGCGTTAGATATCGAGCGCTTTGGAGCCGACGGAATAACGGTTCATCCGCGTCCCGACGAACGACATATCCGGTACACAGATGTTAAAAACATGCGGCCTTTGTTAAAAACCGAGTTCAATATTGAGGGAAATCCGCGTGAAAAGAAGTTCCTCGACCTCGTTTTTCAGATGCGTCCCGACCAGGTAACCTTGGTACCGGATTCCACAACTCAGTTGACTTCCGACCACGGATGGGACACGATTGCAAACCGCGATTACCTGAAGGAAATTATCGCGGAGTTCAAAAGTCGCGGCATACGTACATCCATTTTTGTCGATCCCGTGATTGCAATGGTAAAAGGTGCTGCGATGACGGGAACCGATCGTATCGAGTTGTATACAGAGATGTACGCGGCGAACTATAAACAGAATCGCGTTGAAGCGGTTGCACTTTATTCTGAAGCAGCAGCAGTTGCGAATCAGAATAATATCGGTGTGAATGCCGGTCACGATCTCAATCTCGACAATCTGAAATTCTTTGTTGAGAACGTTCCGGGACTGAAAGAAGTTTCGATTGGGCATGCGTTGATTTCGGATGCGCTTTACTACGGATTGGAGAATACTGTCCAGATGTATAAGCGATTGCTTGCTCTTTAATTTTACCACCAATCCCGATAGCTATCGGGACAAGACACCAAAAACGCGCGTGAAATTATTTTTCCGAAAATCCGGTTCCGGCAAACCTCTCATAATCCTTCACGGCCTATTCGGGATTTCCGACAACTGGGCTGCACTCTCGAAATTGTGGTCGGGAAATTTTACCGTTTATGCAGTTGATCTCCGGAATCACGGACAATCGCCGCACAGTGAAGAGTGGAATTACAAGGTAATGGCAAACGACATCATTGAGCTCATGGGCGATGAAAAATTGAGTGATATTGCGATACTCGGTCACTCCATGGGCGGAAAAGTGGCGATGCGTTTGGCGATTGATTACCCAATGGCTGTTTCGAAACTGATTGTTGTTGACATTGCGCCGAAACAATATCCACCGCATAACCAGGATGTAGTAAACGCGCTGAAGAAAGTTGATCTCGATAAAATTCAATCGCGGAAAGAGGCAGAAGAAATTCTGCGTGAAGATTTGCACGAAGAAGGAACGATTCAGTTTCTTCTGAAGAATCTGCACTGGAAAGAAAATGCTGCAGGAGAAAAATCGCTAGCGTGGAGATTTAATCTTGATGTAATTGGCGAGAATCTGCATGAAGTTTATGCAGCAACGCTTCCGCCGCTAACGTGCAACACCGAAGCGCTTTTCATTCGCGGAGAAAAATCGCAGTACGTGATGCAGGAAGATGAAGCGGATATCAAAGTGTTGTTTCCGAATTCGACGATTGTTACCATTCCGGATGCGGGACATTGGGTGCATGCCGATCAGCCGTTTCCTGTCTTCGAAGCCGTGTTACGGTTTCTACATAGCTGAAATTCACCGCAGTCGCATTTTCGCCGCTGATTACGCTGATTGCGCAGATCATGGTTTACCGTTGGTGTTAAAGAAATTTCTAAGTGATTTTGATCGCCAGCGATCTGATCAGCAACGTGGAACCACGATAAATTCCTTTAACCACGTCGTTCAAAGAAATTATTTTAGCACCAAATGCATCAGCGGCATCAGCGAAATCTGCGGCAAACAGAAAACAACGGCTTAGGTTGCCATCTCCATGTGGTTAGTTTAACGTAAATTTGTACCCGAAAATAATTTAACAACCAATATGGCAACTGCAGAAATTCACACCAGCAAAGGAATACTCAAAGTAGAATTTTACGATAAGGACGCACCGGGTCACGTTACGAACTTTCTTAAGCTCGCGAAAGACGGTTTTTACGACGGACTGAAATGGCACCGCGTTCTTCCCGGATTTGTAATTCAGGGCGGATGTCCGAATTCACGTGAAGGTTCATCCGGAATGCCGGGAACTGGTGGACCGGGATATAAAATTCCTTGCGAGCTGAACGGCGAAAATCAGTACCACGATCGTGGTGTCTTGTCAATGGCACATTCCGGACCGAATACAGGCGGATCACAGTTTTTCGTTGTGCTGAGCCGTGCGCAGACTTCACATCTTGATCGCCGTCACACCTGCTTCGGCAAAGTGACTGAAGGCCTCGATATTCTCGACAACATCAAACAAGGTGATTCGATTGATAAAGTGGTTGTGAGCGAAAATTAATCCCGTTCGTCACCACAAATCACCACCAGTAAACACCAGTGCCCGATAGATCGCTCTATCGGGCTTTTTCGTTGGTTTTCTCGTTATACTTGTAGATATGGAAGTGAATTACCCGTTGCCGCAGGAAGCACCTCAACCTCCTGCTCCGCCGCTCTACAATAAATTCCTGGAGCGCGGACGTGAAGGGAAGAGTGATTGGTGGCGATACTTTTTGGGAGTTGTGCTTTCTTTCGGCGTAGGTTACCAGGTTATTGGCGCTGCTCCACTTTGTATTCTCATTCTTCGCGGTGTTACTATGAAGTTTTTCACGCTTGGTGAACTGCTCCAGAATCCCAACCAGATGCTCAATCACGAGTTTCTGCATGTCAGTACAAACGTTTTGCTTGTGTGTCTCCTGTTCATTTTCGTTCCTGCAATGTGTTTGCTATGGGTGGCAGTTCGATTTCTTCACAAGAGACCATTCATGTCCCTCATATCGGGCGTGTCAAACAAATTTGATTTCAAACGATATTTTCTCGCCTTCGGAATCTGGTTTGCACTGCTCAGCATTCAATTATTCATCGCTTTGCAGATGAGTCCGGAGTCATTTCAATACGTGCTCGACCCCGTTCCATTTTTCATTGGTGTTTTCATTCTGATCGTTTTTCTCCCCATACAAACCGGTTGGGAAGAGCTTTTCTTTCGCGGATACATCATGCAATGGTTTGCGAAAAAATTTAAGAAGTCGTTGTGGCCCTGGCTCCTCACTTCATTACTGTTTGGACTTGTACACATCATGAATACAGAAGTCAAGACGAATGGAATACTCCTGATGATGCCACAATACATCTTACCCGGTCTGATTTTTGGTGCAATGGCATTGATGGACGAACGACTCGAGCTTCCGATGGGAATGCACTTAGCAAATAACCTTGTTGGCATCCTGGCAATTTCCAGCCCCGACAGCAGCATTAAGTCCAACTCAATATGGGCGGTAGACTCTATGTCAAGCCCTACCGATGCGATCTTTGGATCAGGCCTGCAATTGCTCGCGCTGGGTATATTATTCCTGATCTATCGTTGGGACATCAAAAAACTTTACAAATAATCTGATGCGTAAATTATTTTTTGCTTTTTCATTTTTCTTCTGCGGATTCGTAAACGCGCAACAGAACAACACGTACCAGTTTTCTGTTGATCTCACGAAAGTGCATGATGATCTGCTGACCGTAGAATTGATTACACCAAAGATCACCACCGACAGCGTTGTGTACAGTCTGCCTGCGATTGTTCCGGGAACATACAAAGTCTACAACTTCGGAAGATTCACCAGCGCGTTCAAAGCTTTTGATAAAGCCGGAAAAGAACTTGAGGTGCTCCGATTGAACGCCAACTCCTGGAGCATTCACAAAGCACCGCAATTATATAAAATCACTTATGATGTGGAAGATTGCTGGGACACAAAACAGAAAAACAATTTTGTGTTCGAACCTGCAGGATCAAACTTCGAGGATTCGAATTTCGTATTGAACAATCACTGCTTCTTCGGCTACTTCGACAATATGAAGAAGACAGAGTATCACGTAAACATCACACACCCTGTCCAGATGTACGGAGCAACAGGATTGAACAATGTGGTGCGCGAAGGAAATGTAGACAAGTACACGATTCCGAATTACAATGATCTCGTTGACGGACCAATCATGTATTGTCGTCCTGACACAACGCAACTTCACATCGGTGGCAGCGAAATTCTGATTTCCGTTTATTCGCCTCGACACCTGGTGACTTCCCGCTTTGTTGGCGACACGCTCGATCCCATTCTTCGTGCACAAGCACTTTATCTCGGCGGAACCTTGCCGATCAGCAATTACGCGTTCATCATTTATCTCACCGCCAATCCCCGCGGATTTAATTCCGGGTCATACGGTGCTCTTGAACATTCGTATTCTTCCATGTACACGATGATCGAGCAGAATCCATCGCTGATTGCACAAAGCATCAAGGATGTTGCCGCACATGAATTCTTCCACATTGTAACACCGCTCAATATTCACTCACAGGAAATCGGCGACTTCGACTTCAACGCTCCGAAAATGTCGC
>CAYUTR010000125.1:10842-12746 GCA_964447465.1 uncultured Chryseobacterium sp. | reverse complement strand
AGGCGGTTGCGAAGATTGCGCTGGGACTTGGCATGAATGTGAAAGCGCACGATCCATACATTCAGGGAGCGCTGATCAATCTTGATATTCAGGGAGTGAAAGAACCTGTTCGAGTGAATATACACTCTGTTTCACTGAACGAAGTACTTGAGCAATCCGACTTTATCACACTTCACGTTCCCGGTGGCGATCTCATCACTTCGAAGGAAATCGCTACGATGAAAAAGAATGTGATTCTTGTCAATGCATCACGCGGCGGAGTAATTGATGAGCGCAGCCTGATCAGCGGACTCAACTCCGGACAAATTGCGCATGCGTGTCTTGACGTATTCGTAGGCGAACCAAAACCATCAGCAGAAATTCTTCATCACCCGAAAATTTCTCTTACACCACACATTGGAGCAGCCACTGAAGAAGCGCAGGAGCGTATTGGCATCGAATTGGCTGAGAAACTAATTGCAGCGCTTTCCTAAATAAATATCCTCCGCGTCGCCGCGTCTCTGCGCCGCTGCGGTATATTTGGCATAATGGCTACAATCATCCCATTCAAAGGCATCCGTCCTACCCGCGACAAAGTTCAGCTGGTGGCGTCGCGTTCTGTAGACAACTACGGTCGCACCGATCTGAATGAGAAGCTACGTACCAATCCATTTTCATTCCTGCACGTCATCCATCCCGATTTCAACGATGGCAAGCGCACCAAACCCGGTTCTCCGGAACGACTGAAGAAAATTCGTGCACAGTATGACGCCTTTCGCGTTGATGGAATTTTTCAGCGCGATGCACAACCGTCGTATTACATCTATCGCCAGGAAAAATTGGGCAATACATTCACCGGAATTATTGCGTGTACATCAATTGAAGATTACACGCAAGGCGTTATCAAGATTCACGAACAGACACTCACGCAGCGCGAACAGAAACTGAAAGAGTATCTCGACGTTTGTCAGTTCAACGCTGAGCCGGTTTTGTTTTGCTATCCTGATCATTCCGGAATAGAAAAAATCATCGCGAAGAAAACTGCGGAACGCGAAGAGTATGATTTCACGACAACAGACCGGGTTCGCCATCACTTGTGGGTGATTTCAGATCAGGCTGAAGTCGAAACTATCCGCAAGCATTTCGAGAGCATCCCGGCAGTTTACATTGCGGATGGCCACCATCGTTCCGCTTCATCTGCGTTGATGGGACAAGCAATGCGTGAACAGAATCCGGATTATACCGGTAATGAACCGTGGAATTTTTACTTAGGTGTTTTCTTTCCGGAGACACAGTTGAAGATTTTCGACTTTAATCGCGTAGTAAAAGATCTGAACGGACTTTCGGATGAAGAATTTCTCAAACAGCTTGAGAAAGACTTCGAGCTTATTCCACACGGTCCTGAAGTATATCGTCCCGGAAAGAAACACGTGTTCAGCATGTATATCGGTGGAAACTGGTTCGAGCTCCGCCTGAAAAAACAGGATGACAAAAACGCAGAACCGGTTGCAACGCTGGATGCGTACATTCTTACACAGCGAATCCTCTCTCCTATTCTCGGGATTCACGATCTAAAAACAGATCCACGAATCGGATTTGTTTCCGGGATCAAAGGCGCAGATGAACTCAAGAACCAGGTCGACAACTGGAAGTTCAAAGTTGCTTTCGGACTTTTTCCTGTTCAGATGGACGAATTGAAGCACATTGCCGATACCGGTTCTATCATGCCGCCGAAAACAACCTGGGTGGAACCGAAAATGCGTAGCGGGTTGGTTATTTATTCACTGAACGACTAACTTTTAATCTGCGATAATCTGCGAAATCTGCGGCAGATTTTGAAGCCTATCTTTGTGACATGCCTTCGATTGCCTCGAACATAGCTGAATTGAAAAGCAAACTTCCTTCTGGAGTTACGCTGATTACCG
>CAYUTR010000125.1:0-10742 GCA_964447465.1 uncultured Chryseobacterium sp. | reverse complement strand
TCGAACATAGCTGAATTGAAAAGCAAACTTCCTTCTGGAGTTACGCTGATTACCGTGAGCAAAACCAAAACCAACGAAGAAATTCTCGCTGCATACAATGCCGGTCAGCGCGACTTCGGTGAAAACCGTGTGCAGGAACTCGTTCCTAAATACGAAGCGCTTCCAAAAGACATTCGTTGGCATCTGATCGGACATCTGCAGTCGAACAAAGTGAAATACATCGCACCGTTCGTGCACATGATTCACTCCATCGATAGTGAAAAACTATTGGAGGAAGTGAACAAACAAGCGACGAAATGCAATCGTGTGATTCCGGTTCTGCTTCAGATCTTCATCGCACAGGAAGAAACCAAGTTTGGATTCACATTCGAAGAGGCAGAGGTAACTCTAAATACTGCTTCACAATTCGCAAACGTCAAGATTGAAGGTTTGATGGGAATGGCGAGCAATACTGATAACGAAGATCAAGTGAGAAATGAATTCAGTTCGCTAAATTCTTTCTACCAACAATGTATTTCCTCGTCCCTCATTCCTCGTTCCGCATTCCTCTCAACAGGTATGAGCTCTGATTGGGAACTCGCCGTGCAAAACGGATCAACAATGATTCGAGTTGGCAGCAGTATTTTCGGTACGAGATAATTGGAACGCGGATTTTTAAGTACAAGCCTTGCTAATTCTAATCACGGATCAATCTTGTAAACTGATTGAGTCTGAATTTGATTTTATGAGATAAACTAAACCAGCCTATCTCATTAAATCCGGGTTCGTACTTATGAATTTACCGCGCTCATCCTTAGTAGCACATAGAAAACAACGGACATAAAAATCCGCGTTCCCCTTTTTTCTACTTTTGTCGAATGTCACAAGAAGAAAAAGTACCCGATCCCGTTTTTCATTTCAGCGATAATTTCAGCACAGCCTACTTCGGAAATATTCCCCCGGAAGTTAGTGGAGAGAAAAATCCATCCGATGATGCAAAGCTGATCAACAACTTTATCGGCTTACTCACCAATCCGGAGCATCGCGTAGAAAAACTGGATGCACTCAACATCATCCGTCAGGCGAACGCACAGCAGTTCCTGGTGGATCTGATTTCCATGCCGAAGTTTGAAAAACATCAGAAGGAACTCGTTATGGCATGCTGGGAATCCGGACTGGACTTTTCGGCCCATCTGATATTCTTCACAAACTTGGTCGTTAATTGTGGATATCCTGTAGCTCTGGAGGCTGTTACAGTAATCGATGAAATGCTCAATCTGACCGATCACTCGATTCTTCAGCAAGGAATTGAAATTCTCAGCGATCCTGAGATAAGTGCTGAAAAACAAGTACTTATAACCGACACTTTTGTGCGTCTCCGCTCATTTGCTGGCTAAGACCGATAGCCGTTTTTCATCGAAATTTGGTTATTATTTGTCTGGCAATTGTCCGGATAGTTATCAAAAAATGTGCTGCCAGCTATCTGATTTTGTACTTTTGCGGTTCTAGGCACACAATAAGTAAACACACTTTCTACACAAATACACACAACATGAAAAACACCTACTCGAAACTTACGGGTTTCTTGTTGCTAATGCTTGTCACCTGCTTCGGCATGACAATGCGTGCACAAACAACTGTTGCCACTACGGGATTCCTGAACAACAACGGAAGCAATGTGGTTACGTTCAACTTTGTAAACAATAACGCTTTTGCGGTAATCATTACAGATGTTGCTGGAATCACCAGCGCAACTGGCACGAACACTGCAAATTTGTATTACAAGCCAGGTGCAATTGCAGGTCCTCCGGGAGCAATTACAGTTGGTAACGGATGGACTCTGGGTGCTACCGGTACGTTCACTAGTATTCCGAATACTACAACTACAGTTGATCAACCATGTATAACAGGAGCTTCAGTTACAATTCCGGCTGGTGCAACTTATGGTTTGTGTTTTGAGATAACGAACCAGTTACGCTACTCGACCATTGCGCCCGGTACTTACACATTCAGTGGCGGTGGTTGCGATATCGTTACCGGAACCAACATTGGTTATGGTGGTACAACTGCTTCGCCGATTAATACTCCACGTGGATTCCTTGGATCCTTGACTTTCATTCCAGTTGCTCCGTGTGTGGGGTCACCAACCCCTGGTAACACTACATCAACTGCTAACCCGGTATGTCCAAATGCGAATTTTACACTTGGCCTTCAGTTTGCACAGGGAACTGGCACAACTTATCAGTGGCAGTCTTCTCCTGACGGAATTGTCTGGACTAACATTGTAGGTGCTATCAACGGAACTTACACAACCAACACTACAACTCTGACTTATTATCAGTGTATCGTTACCTGTACAAACTCAAGTCTGACCACTACTTCAAATCCATTGCTGGTTAACGTTGCATTTTCAGCAGCGTGTTATTGTACAGCGATACCAACTCAAACGGCAGATGAAGAAATCTACAACGTTACGTTCGGCTCACTGAACAACTCATCGACATGCGCGCAACTTGGGACCGGCCCCTCTTCACTAGCGGCACGATATGCTGATTATTCATCCGGTCCGGGGGCACCTGCTGCACCAATCGTACAAGCCGGACAATCAGTTCCGTTCTCGATCAACATCAATACTTGCGGTGTAACCAACTTCAATAGTGGTGCAGCCATCTTTATTGACTGGAACCAGGATGGTGATATGACTGATCCAGGTGAAAAAGTTTGGGATAACGGTGCTACTGCAAACATTACTTGCGTACCACCAACCACTTTAACCGGCAACATTACGGTTCCTGTAACTGCAACACTTGGCAACACCGTTATGCGTGTAATTGACGCAGAGGGATTTGCTGGAACTTCAATCACACCGTGTCTTGCGTACAGTTACGGTGAAACGGAAGATTACCTTGTGAACATTATTGCTGCTTCCCCAATTGATATGGGAGCAACTGCATTTACACGTCCACTTACTACCGGTTGCTACGATGCAACAGATTCAGTGATTGTAACAATCATGAATTTCGGGTCAGTGCCAATTGACTTCTCGGTCAATCCTACTACCGTTAACGCAAGTGTTACTGGCCCAAATGCAATGACATTTACACCTGTAGTTCTGAACAGCGGCATCCTTGGAATCGGCGGAACTATGAACGTGACGATCACAGGAACTTATGATATGTCTGCTGCAGGTACTTATGGATTCAGCGCATTTACAAGTGTTGGTGGCGACGGAAATGCTGCGAACGACGCTGTTGGACCTGTGAACTTTGTTTATTCTGCCGGCACAGCTATGGCAGGAGGATCCGGAAACGTGTGTGCAGGCAGTCCTGCAAACGTAACTGTAAGCGGTTACATGCCGTCTACGGTAACGATTCAGTGGCAATCCTCGCCTGATAACGTAGTGTGGACGAACATCGTTGGTCAGACTTCACCTACCAATACTGAACCGGCTCTGGACACAACATTCTACCGCGCAGTAATCTGCGGTGTGATCATGAGTACTGTCGATACTGTCTTCACAATTTCTGTTGGTCCTGCGGTGGCAACTAACGATACGGTTTGCGGAATCGGTACAGCAACACTTACTGCAACAGGATCCGGCGACCTTAACTGGTTCACTGCACAGACAGGTGGAACGCTGGTTGATACGGGGATGACAATCAATCCTGCTGTTTCTGTAACAGACACATTCTGGGTAGAGAACACATTTGTTGATTGCGGCGCCGGTGGCAACCCGATTGCAGCTACGTGTTATCCAACTTACACTAGTGCTTGTACATCCGACGATTTCATTAATAACTTCTCTACAACTTTAGGTTCAACGAACATCAGTAACCTGAACACAAACTGTAACGGTGCTGGTCCGTCGAATTCAACTTTCTTCCCGGGTATGGCGGTTACCGTTGCACCTGGTGGATCATTTGACCTTGCGGTGCAATCTGGTCCTTCATGGGGACAAGGTTTCCGTATGTGGATCGACTACAACGGAGATGGAGATTTCGGTGACCTTGGAGAAGATGTATGGAATAGCGGTGCATCCAGTACAGCACTGTACACAGGGACTGTAACTGTTCCTGCGAACACAACTGCAGGGCCGAAACGTATCCGCCTGATGTGTCGTTATGCAACTGTTCCGGTTACAACTGATCATTGCGCAACAACGCTCAGCTTCGGTGAAGTTGAAGAATACACACTAAATGTCTGCACACAGTGCGGTTCAACACGTGTTCCTTCAATCGTTACAGTTACTCCAGCGCCTCCGATCACAGTTGCATCTTCAAATAACGTTTGTGGTGCAGGTACTTCAACACTTACTGCTGCGAGCGGAAACGGTAACTACGGTTATGTTTGGGCACCAGGTGCAACACTGAACACAACAATAGGCGATACAGTAATCGCGTCACCTACACAGGATCAATATTACCTCGCTACTGCGACTGATCCATTGACAGGATGCGTTGATACTGCAGGAGTATTGGTTCGTTGGGGCTTAGCTCCGGGAATCGATGCAACAGTTTCCGACGATACAGTTTGCGCAAATGCAGCGGTGAACCTCGATGTAGTTTCTACTGCAATGAACCCGGCAATTGTTGGTACAGGAACCATACAGAACACCACAACCAGTTATCCTGCTCCGTATGGTAACTACTGGTGGGGATCGCGTCACCAGATGCTCGTAACCGCAGCTGATCTTACAGCAGCCGGACTCACAGCAGGAAATATTACTGCGCTTTCGTTTGATATTACAAATACGAACGCATCGCAGCCACTGGATAACTTCGAAATCAAAATCGGAAACACCGCGATTACTGCAATAACTGCATTCGAGGTTACTCCGATGACTTCAGTATTCACTTCGGCAATATACACTCCAACAACAGGTATCAACACACACACATTCACTACCCCGTTCTTCTGGGATGGTGTATCGAACATTATCGTTGAAACATGTCACAACAACGGTAGTTATGTCACGAACTGCTCGTTTAACCAGGACGTAACAGGTTATACATCTACAGTGTATTACCGTGCAGATGCTGCAGGTGTTTGTGGAAATGCCGCAGTAACAGCTTCAATTGCTCAGCGACCTAACATGCATTTCTGGTCGACTCAGGTGTGGGATTATGCATGGACGCCAATCGCGAACGTAAACAACCCGGCAATTGCAAATCCAATCGGATACCCTGTTACATCAGGTAACTTCTTTGTTGCAGTTACGGATTCAGTTACAGGTTGCGTAAGCACCGATTCAGTGTTCGTATTTGTGAATCCTAATCCTGCACCGGCTTTCGGTCCTGATACAGCGATATGCTCGAATGCAACATTGGTGCTGGATGGTACAGCTGGTCCTTACGATTATATGTGGCAGGATATGACTACCAACCAAACATACACGGTGAATAGCTTCGGCAACTACAGTGTATTGGTTACAGATTCGATTACTGGTTGCATTGGTGCTGACACAATTCTTGTGGGTATCAACGCCGCACCTTCATTTACATTGGGTGCAGATGCAACAGTGTGCTCAGGAACCCAGGTAACATTCTCTGGTCCTGCGGGATCGTATGATTACAACTGGAACACCGGCGATTCTGTTGCAACAATCATGACTGGAATACAAGGTTCTTATGAACTTGCTGTAACAGATCAGGCGAACGGATGTACTTCAATGGACACAGTAATGCTCACCGTTAATCCGGTTCCTGCTGTTGCATTAGGTGCTGATACTTCAGTGTGCAGTGCGAGTGGATCAATCATGCTGAGTGGTCCTGCAGGCGCATACAGCTACCAGTGGAACACGATGGATACAACACAGTCAATTGCAGTAAACAGCACAGGTACGTACTACGTAGTTGTAACGGACACTATAACGAGCTGTCTTTCGGGCGACACAATCATGGTGACTTACAACAACTCACCGGTTGCGAATCTTGGAAGCGACACAACTTTCTGTAGTGCTAACGGTCCTCTCACGCTTGCTGGTCCGTTCGGTCCATACGATTACATGTGGAGCGACATGACAACAGGTTCTACCACAACTGCTGGAGCAACAGGATTGTACTACGTTGATGTTACAGACACGCTCACAGGTTGTATGACAACCGACAGCATTATGGTTAACGTACCAATGAGTCCATCATTCACATTGGCTGACACTTCATTCTGCGGAACCCAGTTCACGATCAATGGTCCTGTGGGTCCATACGCTTACAGTTGGAGCAATTCAGCAACTACATCTTCGATAACAGTAACAGGCAGCGGAACATACACGCTTACAGTTACTGATTCGACTTCAGGATGTACCGGAATGGATGCATCAACAGTTAACATCAACGCAAACCCAACTGTTACAGCGAGCGGATCTGATCTGACACCTTGTGCGGATGACGCGAATGTGATACTTACAGGTTCTCCTGCAGGTGGTACTTTCACAGGTACATCAGTAACAGGTAACCAGTTTGATCCTTCCATCGGTGCAGGTTCTTACAACCTCATTTACAACTTCACAGATGTGAACGGTTGTTCAGGCGCAGATACGTTTGCTATTGCTGTCAGCGCTTGCGTTGGTATCGACGAACAGTTTGCGTTTGCAGGTATGACCATCTATCCGAACCCGAACGCAGGTGTGTTTACTTTCACAGCTGCTGATCAGGCTTGCAATGAGATGACAATCGAGATTGTTACAGTTGAAGGACAGGTCATCCAGAGCAACAAATTCAGCAATGTTCAGGGCAACTTCACTCAGGAAATAGACATGAGTGGGTTTGCAAACGGAGTTTACATCATGCGTGTTACTACAGACGGTGCGGTTTATACCAACCGTGTGGTGAAGCAGGATTAATCTTTAATCAAATTGAAAAAAGCCCCGACCATACCAGTCGGGGCTTTTTCGTGTCAAAAAATCACAACTCATGGGTATTGTTAACATCGGTTACATCGGCTCCATTGTTGACATCGTTTACATCGGCTATCTTTACGTGTCTTGAATACGCTCACCCGTTTCATCTTCCGCTCCTACCTCCCGCCCTTCGCGTTAACGTTCGTGATTTCGGTGTTCGTGCTCTTCATGCAGTTCCTCTGGAAATGGGTGGATGAACTCGTTGGAAAAGGCCTCGACTGGCACGTTGTTGCAGAGTTGTTCTTCTACGCATCGCTTTCTGTGGTCCCGTTGGCAATTCCAATGGCCGTGTTGCTGTCTTCATTGATGACATTCGGCAACCTCGCTGAACATTACGAACTGGCCGCGTTGAAGTCTTCCGGAATGTCGTTGATGAAAATCATGCGTCCGCTTATTTTCCTGGCGTTGGGAACCATGATTACCGCTTTCGTGTTCGCGAATTATGTGTTGCCTTACACCAACCTCAAGATGTACTCTACGTTGTTTGATATCCGCCAGCAAAAACCTGCGCTGAACATCAAAGAGGGAATTTTCTACAACGAAATTGACGGTTACAGCATTCGCATTAAGAAAATAGCAGCCGACAAGATTAATCTTGAAGATGTGATGATCTATGATCACACTGACAACATGGGGAATACTACGCTCACGATGGCGGAGACGGGCCAAATGTTCATGACCGACGACAAGCGTTATCTCGTGATCGGTCTGCACAATGGAATTTCTTACAAGGAAATCTGGAACCAGGAGAATGCTGCAGAGAAAAAACCGTTCATGCGACTCGGCTTTACGGATCAGCTTTTGCGTCTCGATCTTTCCGGATTCAAAATGCAACGCACGGAGGAAGATCTCTTCAAGGACAATCACCAGATGCTGAATGGTTCTCAGCTGCTCGATTACATCGACACAATGAATATGGAGATTGAACAGGATCGCGTTAATTTTTACGCATCTATTCAGAATGCTTATTTCACGCGCAGCGCCGCCTACTGGACATTGCACGATAGTCTTCAAACTAAATCTGCAGGCGGAGACCTGTTTTCCAACTTTACGAATGATGAAAGACTTCGGATGTACGATAATGCGCTAAACAATGCCCGTAATTGCAAAGCAACTTCCGAATCAAAAGTGAATGAACTGGATTCAGAAGAAAAAACAATCGTGCGTTTTGAAATTGAATTCTGGCGCAAGTACGCGTTGTCGTTTGCCTGCCTGATCATGTTTTTCATTGGAGCGCCGCTTGGTGCAATCATCCGCAAAGGCGGACTCGGTATGCCGGTAGTATTTTCTGTTGTGTTCTTCATTCTCTTCTGGGCGGTGTCCATCACCTTTGAAAAACTGAGTCTGAAATCTGCTATTCCTCCGTCAATAGGAATGTGGATGGGATGCGTGGTCTTCATCCCGATTGCAATCATCCTTACGCGCAGGGCTACTGCCGATGCAAGCCTGTTCGACATTGATGGTGTATTTGCAGGCATCAGGCGATTCTTCACCCGAAAATCGAAAAAGTAATTGAGCCCGCTACGAATTCTTCAGTTGTGCAACAAGCCACCGATTCCGGCAACGGACGGAGGAAGTCTTGCTATGCTGAGAATGACCGAAGGATTTCTTCAGGCAGGGCATAACGTGACCGTGTTATGCATTGCAACCGAGAAACATCCCTGGATTCCTGAGAAAGTTGATCCTGCATTTCGCGAAGCCACTAAAATGGATGCGGTTTTCATTGACACAAGTGTGAGGTGGCTTCCTGCCTTTCTTGCGCTGTTCAAAACGTCATCCTACAACATCGATCGCTTCTATAGTTTAGGATTCGAAGCGCGGCTGATAGAAATTTTGTCGCGCAGCGAATTTGATATCATTCAGCTTGAAAGTCTTTATCTCTGCCCATACATTTCAGCAATACGAAGGCTTTCGAAAGCGAAAATTGTTTTACGCGCTCACAACACTGAAAGTGCGATGTGGACAAAGAATGCGGCTGAAGAATCAGATCCGTTCAAAAAATTGTGGTTCAAAGATCTTGCAGGCAAACTCGAACGCTACGAAACGAAATCAACAACCGAAGTTGACGCGATCGTTACCATCACCGGCGACGATGAAGTGCGATTGAAGAATATGGGTGCAAAAGTTCCGATGCACGTTGCCACTTACGCGATGGCGAAGCAGAGAACAGCGAATGGGGAACAGCGAATGAGGAACGGCGAAGAAAAGACCGTGTTTCACGTCGGTTCCATGGACTGGAAACCGAACTATGACGGAATCAAATGGTTCCTGAAAGATGTCTGGCCATTGGTGATTGCGAAAGTTCCCAATGCGCAACTGCATCTTGCTGGACGGTCAATGAACAAGGAAGAATTTGCCGGCATTAAAAATGTTTCTGCTCATGGAGAAATCGAAGATGCCGGAAAGTTTATGTCCGATTACAACATCATGGTTGTTCCGCTCAATGGCGGCGGTGGTGTAAAAGTGAAAATGATTGAAGGAATGTTTGCAGGTAAACCGATTGTGACTACTCCGGTTGGTGCTGAAGGAATTGCTGCTGTGAATGGCAAAGATTTTCTTGTAGCAAATTCTGCGGATGCTTTCGCGGCGCACCTTGTTACTCTTCTCGACAATCCTGCTTTGGCGGTTGAATTCGGGCTAAATGCCCAAAAAACTGCCAATGAAAATCACGAATTATCACGGGTGACTGGAAAATTATGTGATTTTTACAGAACCATTCTCCGGTAATGAGCGAAAAGCAGAAATTACTTTTCATCACCTCACGTGTTCCATGGCCGCTTGAAAAAGGCGACAAGCTACGCGCGTATTACCAGTTGCGTGAATTATCTAAACGTTTCGATATTACACTTGCGTGTATCAACGGATCCGCATTGCATCCGGAAGCAGAGAAACAACTGAAACCGTTTTGCAGCGAAGTCCATTTTTTCTATATGAGTCGCGGAGAAATGTTCATGAATATGCTCAGCGGAATTTTCTCCAAGATGCCGATGCAGGTGGCATGGTTTTATTCGAAAACTGTGCAGGAACAGATCGATCGGCTTATCGAAAAGACAACACCAGATAGAATTTATTGTCAGCTGATTCGTACTGCAGAATATGCGCGCAAGCACACGAACATTATCCGCATTATCGATTACATGGATGTGTTTTCGAAGGGCATGGATCGCCGTATCGACAAAGTGAATATTTTCAAGAAGCCGGCATTCTATTTCGAGATGAAGCGAGTTGCGAAATACGAAGGTGTGATCTTCAAGGAATTTAACCGGCACACCATTATCTCCGAGCAGGATCGTGATCTTATGCCGGTGCGCCGACCTTCACAGATAGCTGTAATTCCCAATGGCGTCGACATTTTTCACTTTCAGCCACTGCATCGCCATAAAGAATACGATCTGCTCTTCAACGGCAACATGAATTACCCACCGAATGTGGAAGGTGCTGTATTTCTCGTGAAGAAAATTCTGCCGCTTGTCATAGAGAAATACCCAGCGATAAAAGTTCTGATTTCAGGATCGAATCCTTCTGCTGCTGTGCGGTCACTCGCTTCTGCGAATGTGACAGTAACTGGTTGGGTCGACGATATCCGCGAAAGTTTTGCGCGCTCCCGCATACTTGTTGCTCCAATGAAATCGAGTATCGGTCTGCAGAATAAATTGCTTGAAGGAATGGCCATGCACATTCCATGCGTTACATCTCACCTTTCGAACAATGCGCTTCGTGCGCAACCCGGGAAGGAAATTATGGTTGCAGATACCGAAGAAGATTTCGCGGCAGCAATCATCAAATTGATTTCACATCCCGAGTTGGCGGTTTCTATCAGCGACCACGCGTGGAAATTTGTCCGCGATTATTATTCCTGGATTCC
>CAYUTR010000124.1:0-12759 GCA_964447465.1 uncultured Chryseobacterium sp. | reverse complement strand
AATTATCTGTCTGGAACGGCTGAAACGGAACGTTATTAGTTACGGCCTGATCCCAGAGGTATTGAAGGAAACCATTTCCTGTTCCTGCGCCAGTGAGTGTTGCGCTGTCACCAGCGCAGATGGCGAAATTACTTCCTGCATTTGCAGTCGGAGCTGATATCGTGATTGTTAACGTATCAAGCAACAATGAAGGACATCCAGGCATGTTTACTTCGAGCGTGTAAACGGTATTGGTAACTGGATTCTCCACGATTGATGGTACAGTTGCAGAAGTGCTCCACAAGTATGTTGGACTTCCCGGACTTGTGTAATGTATTACACCGTTCCATACGCGCGGAGTGAATGCTGCATTCAGGAATGGATATTCATGACCACAACCTTCTCTGAACTGAATGTTCGCGTCAGAAGCAAAAACGTTTCCTACTGCGGTGCCATCCGTATAGTTCAGACTAACTGCTGTGTTGGTAGAAGTGACGTAAAACGCATACGTCTGTCCGGCAGGAATAGTAATATTCACAGCTACCGGAACAGGAACCGGTGTTGGTACTACAGCTCCCGGAACCGCAGCAGAACCGATCAAAGTCCACGCAGATGAGTTCTGATCAAACCCAACCCACGTGCCTGTTTTGTAATAAATAGCAATTGTGGTTGCCGCCATCGGACTCGCATCGAACGAGGTGATCATAACTGTGTTTAGTGCAGTAATGTCAAACATATTTCCGCGGTGATTATTCGTTCCACCCATAATTGTATTCAACGCGGTAGATGGACCTGCAGCATTAGCGGTTAGTGTGACAGGTTGTCCCGCGCAAACAGTATCGTTTGCAGAATTACCGATAGAAAGTGTGCATTGTGCGTCTGCGCGAAAAGCAAGCAGTAATGACGCGCCAAGCGCGATAGAGTAGATTTTGTTCATGGATTTGTTTTAAGCCAATGCAAAGATAAGAAACCATGAAGGCGAATAGCTGTGAATTTCCGCAAAAGGCTTAGGAATACTAGTTTGGTTTTCTGTAGAAACGTAGCGCGCCTTTCTCCTTCTCGACCTGCGACCACGAACACGGAAAATGAAAATCGATCACCACTACTCCGCAGGTTTTCACTTCGTCAATTGTCTCCTATGCTTGTAGTCCGTTCGCAGCATTAGTTGTCGAAGGATTATGACCAACATACATCACCCGCTTGTATTTTGGATTGGTACTTTTCACTTTCGAAATAAGATGATCGCCGGAACACGCATACAACGTGCTGTCCCAAACTATACTGTCGTATGAGTAACCAATCTTCGCGCAAATAATTTCCAGTGTTTGCTTCGTGCGTACAGAAGGACTTGAAACAATCAATTGAATATCCAGATTTTCATCGCGTATCATTTCTCCCATTTCCTCTGCTTCTTTTCGCCCACTCTCTTCCAAAGGACGCATGATGTCGGGCATACTCATGTTGCTTTTGTCAGACTTCGCATGCCTCAAAAGGATCAACGTGTTAGGTTGAACTGTGTCAACCCTTACCACTGACTTTGCCACACTCTCTGGCTTCATAGCAAAAGAAATTGCAATCAGAAATACAGCGCAAATGCAAATGACTTTTCTCATTTCTTGTTTAGATAACTGTCTTCAGCCATCATTTTCTCCACAGCATCTGTTGTTTTCGGAACTGAGCCCGATAAATTTTCCGGTTCTCCATCCGTAATCAGAATATCATCTTCAATGCGCACGCCAATGTTCCACCATTTCGGATCACACGGACTTCCTGCAGGAATGTAGATTCCCGGCTCTACGGTAATCACATTTCCGACTTCAAGCGGACCGTACAATCCGGCGTCGTGTACATCGAGTCCGAGATAGTGTGATGTTCCATGAAAGAAGTAGGTTATGAACTCTTCTTCTTTCTGAATGATGCCGAGTTTTTTCAATCCTTTTTTGATCACCGCCACTGCAGCTTTATGTGGATCGCGGAATTCATTTCCTTTTTTGCATTGTGCAATTCCTGCGAGCTGCGCTTCCAGTACGAGATCGTATATCGCTTTTTGTTCGGGAGAATATTTTCCATTCGCCGGAAGTGTTCGCGTAATGTCCGCAGTGTAACCGTGATATTCCGCTCCGCAATCAACCACGATGAGATTGTTGTGCTCCATTGGTTTGCGGTTCGTCACATAGTGAAGAATACATGAGTTTTCTCCTGCACCACATATACTCGGATAACCACACGCTTCTGCACCGCGAAACATAAACTCGTACTGAATCGCCGCCTGAACCTGGTATTCTGTCCACGTCGAATCCATAGCACGCATCAATTCCATGTGCGATTCATTGCTGATTTCAATCGCGCGACGTAACAACACCATCTCTTCGGAAGTTTTTATCTGGCGTAGAATGGCCATGCATTCCGCGAGTCGCAGCGCATCGTTGTTCTTGTTCTTCTCAGTTCTTTTTTTAAAGTGATCGACGAGATTGTACAGATCGGACAAATCGAATTTATCATCACTCACATCTTCCGGCAACGGTGCGCACATTACTTTCGCGAACTTGTTGTAGTTAATGTCGAGGCTGATGAATTCTTTTCCTTCGAGAACCGTATTTACTTTCAGTTGTTCTTTTCCACCTTTCGGTCCGAGACGACGTCCTGTCCACACTTCATCTTTCGGACTGCGTTTCTGAACGAAAAGAATTTCGTCGGTGAACATGGTGTCAATTTTCCTTTTCTCTTTAAAAACGAGAAGCACTGCATTCGGTTCGCGCAATCCGGTGAGGTAATAAAGATTTGGATCCTGGTGGAAATCGTAGATCACGTCATTCGCACGCGTGTGCTCTGCGTTTGAGAAGAAAACAGCAACAGAACTATCAGGCATTAGCTTACGCAACGCTTCGCGACGACCTTTGTGAAACTCCGGAGAAAGCAGATCGGTATCATAATCGGAGTTGTCTGTTTTTCCGGAGAAGAACAACATCAGCACGAGAAGAGCGGAAAGGTGAAGCAGGAAGGGTTTCCTCATGAAGTTAAATGTACAAAACACGTTCCAGTACTGGTTTACCGCTCGTGTAAATGGTTTTCTGGCTCTGATTACGATAAACAAGAAGCTCTTTCAGGTTCGCCAAGGGATAAAAAAGAAACGCGACCCTTTTGGGATCGCGTTTAGCGTTTTGTATTATTCGATTACTGAATGTATCCTTTAGCTTTTGCTTTCTTGATAGCTGCAGCAAGACCGATCTTGTTGATCGTGCGCATACCTGATGTAGTTACGCGAAGAGTGATCCACTTCTTTTCACCTTCAACGAAATATCGCTTTACATGAATGTTAGGCTGGAATGTGCGCTTTGATTTATGGTTCGAGTGCGACACTTTATTCCCTGCAATTGTGCGCTTTCCTGTGATTTCACAAACTTTTGACATGACTTTGGTCTTTAAAAATTGGAGTGCAAATGTAGGCAAAATGTCTAGTATCCAAAACAAATATCTGGTAAATCGCGTTTTTTATGTGATTTCGGTACATTTTGCCGACGGGAGACGGGAGATGGGAGACGGGAGTGGGCGGTTTGGCCTGCAAACTACCTCCACTTTTTCATGCCTTCACCTGGAATCGGACCGACTTCTTCCCAATATTCTGTTCCATATAGATCCTGCCAACCTAGAAAGCGGGAATGTGGATGGCCGTCCACATCATACCACCATTCGGAAACTGTATTAAGATTCTGCATTGGTAAATAGTCCCCGGTGCGTAGTTCACGGTCCTTAATTCTAACATCCACGGTATACGGTTCCGACACCAGATTCCCCTTCAGGTTATAATAGCAGGTGCTATCCTCATTTACTTCACATTGAAACAAACTGTCATCCACAAAAGTGATCCACTGAAAGTATCCCGGAAATAGTGGATTTTCATTTTTATCAAGTACAACAGTTCCTTTGATACTTTGATGGCGAAGAAACTTCTTTTCTTCCATTGGTGAAACAATGAACACTCCGAATTTGGAACAACCGTCCATTCCGTCATCCCAACCCAAATAGTCGCCTTTCAGGAGAAGGTTTCCATTCAGATCGTAAATTTTCATTCTCATATCAACGCGCAGGCACAGCACGCTATCGGAATCCTGTATGATCCACGGAGAAATAAACGGTACAACTACATTTCCGGAATCATCAATGACACCACAATGTTCATCATCAAGGTCAGCTGCAAACCGGGTTCTCCCGAGAACCTGCATGTGGTAGTATGAAGGAACTATCACATACTTTCCCAGAGAATCAATAATACCCCATTTGCAATCTTTACGAACCGCAGCCCGACCGAAACGGAATGCACGAGCATACTCCCACTGCGGCTCAATCACAATGTTCTTCGTGCTGTCGCAATATCCCCAGAGATTTCCTTTGCGATATGGAATAAGATCAGGCAATCGCGCGGAAAGTGATTCCGGCAGAATGATGAACAGGAAAATGAAAGTGAATAACCGCATCTTAAAATGAATAACGCTAAGATGCGAAAAGGGTACGTTAGTCTTCCCAATAACGCGTGCCATAAATATCAATGTAACCTTCCTTGTAAACTTTCGGTTGTACTTCCATCCAGACATTCGCCAATCCGTCTTTACTAAAATCATATGCGCTACTGAATGCCGGTTGTATAACTACGTCGAATTTCAGGTTAACATAACCGTAAACGGAATCATGTGAACGAAACCGGGCGTATCCGTTGGAGAAATCATCGGTGTACAAATAATCTACTGGACCAAGCTTAGCACCGGTTGAATCCTCCCAATTCATTCTCCTGATTCCGCCTGTCGACCAATACTGTTCGGGTTGTGGCCACCAGAAGTGATTTTTACAAGGATCCTTGGTTCCGAGATATTCTCCCCTGACGGAGTAATAATCAACCTCGTTTTTTTGGAATCCATGAAAGCCGCAAACCCGATTTATCGCAACATAATCGTATTGAAATGGTATAACAACCCGTCCGGTTATGTCAATCACTCCGCAAGCTGAATCCCGGTGTGCACCGATGCGCTTCACGATAAATAAACCCGAATCACCTATGGCGCCTGGAGCTTCTTCGGATGGTTCATAGATGAACGGAATTACCACGTTTCCCTGATGATCCAGAACACCGTACATGTTATTCCTGATTGCCCGGATGTATGGTCCCGCCCAGCCGAGCCAACTATATTCAAATGGCACGACTGTTTTTCCTTGTGCATTGATTATGCCGCATGGGCCATTTTGTCGTGGCCTGACGATCCGGCAATTATTCACCGACTCATCATCGATGTAACTGTAAAAGGGTCTGAGTATGACCTTACCTGTCGAATCAATCATCCCGTACCAGTATCCGACGTAGATCAGCGCTGTACTTTCGCTGAACGTACTGACTTTTCTGAATCGCGGTTCTATCTTAATTTTCTTCGTGCTGTCGCAATATCCCCAGCGATTTCCCTTACGATATGGGATTAGATCGGGCAAACGGGCTTCGGCCAATGAAGCAACGCAAATCAGGACAGCGACGAATGCAATTCTCATACTCCTGTAACGCCGATTCTGCCGATGTGATACGGACGGTTCATCCCCAAATCGTGTGATTGTGAACAATTACACTTATTCAGTTGTTCAGAACACATAGCGATTCATGAGCCGATCCAAAGGCAAAACTGTTATTTTCGCCACTGTAACAGCTGAACAACACGAGCAAGAAGTACGAGCGCCAATATGGTATTTGCAAGCCTCATTTTCCTTTATATTTTTCTGCCGCTGAATCTTATTCTGTACTACATCACGAAAAACGCGATGTACCGGAATATCATTCTCACGCTGTTCTCATTTGTGTTCTACGCATGGGGCGAACCATTGTGGGTGTTTCTGTTGATCGGGTCAGCGTTTGTTGATTGGGGAAATGCATTGTGGGTCGATAAAGCCCGAGGAACAAAATGGGCGAAGGCCGGTGTTTACTCGTCGGTCATTTTCAACATCGGATTGCTCGTGCTCTTCAAGTACAGTGGATTCCTCTATGAGAACATGAATGCCGTCTTCGGTACGCATCATGCTATACCGGAGTTTATTCTCCCAATCGGTATATCGTTCAAAGTTTTTCAGACGATCTCCTATGTGGTAGACGTTTATCGCGGCGACATACGCACTCAGCGTTCATTTCTGAAGTACATGATGTTCATCAGTCTCTACCATCACCTGGTTGCCGGACCGATTGTACGATACTCACACATTGCACATGAAGTTGACAATCGCCGTTTCAGAATCAAGGATGTTACCGCGGGCATCAATCGTTTCTGTATCGGTCTTTTCAAGAAAGTGTTCATTGCAAACGTAGCCGGACTATTCGTTGTAAAATATATGGACGGAGATCTCTCGAAGCTCTCCACGTCAGAAGCCTGGTTCGGATTGATCATGTTCTCTGTACAGATCTATTTCGATTTCTCGGGATATTCCGATATGGCAATCGGTCTGGCGAAAATGTTCGGATTCCACTTTAAGGAGAATTTTATTTACCCGTACATCGCAAACTCGGCAACCGATTTCTGGAGACGCTGGCACATTTCACTCGGCACATTTTTTCGCGACTACATCTATATTCCGCTCGGGGGAAACAAAAAGAGATGGGTTCTGAACCTTTTCATTATATGGTTTCTCACCGGATTGTGGCATGGTGCATCATGGAATTTCATTTTGTGGGGATTGTATTTCGGCGTGCTGATTTTCTTTGAACGTTTGTTTCTCCAGAAATTATTAAATAAAATTCCGCGGGTCTTTTCACACATCTACCTGATTTTTATCGCGGTACTTGGCTGGGCATTGTTTCACATCACCGACTTCACGCGACTTAAAACGTTTCTTGGAATTCTGTTCGGAAACTCTACAATCGAAAACTGGAGTCTTCCGTTCAGGATTACACTGCAGGAAAATGTCTTCTGGATGATACTGACGGTCATCATCAGTATGCCGGTTTATCAGCTTGTCATGAAGTTCATTCGTCGTCGCGCGCGAAAAATGAATAGTCTTGGCGCGCTCAGCGTCAGTGGATGGTCAACATCAATGGTGTTCGACTTCGCAGTTCTGTTCATGTGTACAGCAATGCTCGTTGAAAACAGTTACAATCCTTTCCTCTATTCCCGGATATGATCATGGCAAAAAGAGGGGCAAATAAAACGCGAAAGAATCTGGCTTACATCCAGTTGATTGCATTTGCAACTGTTCTTAGTTTAACAGGAGCCTGGTTCCTTCTCACTCCTAAGTTGAGTATATCCGAAGAGGAGAAACGCAGACTTGCTGAATTCCCTCAGTTCAGTTCCGATTCACTTTTCTTCGGTCACTACGTTGATAGTATTGATCTCTACATGGCCGATCATTTTCCAATGCGCAACGATTGGATGGATATTGCAAATGAGCTGAAAGCTATTCGCGGAATCAAGAATGATGAAATCGCGTTTTACGATGCAAGCGACATCAAGAAAAATGATCCTGTCGGTCCAATCAAGCCCAATGATTCCATTCGTGATTCGACCGGCGCAGTTGTTGAAGACACTACAGCTGGTCCTCCCGGCGAAGAAGTAAATAATCTTTTCATCGTAGAAGGTCGCGCGATGGAAATTTTCGGCGGCAATTGCAAGATGGCCGAATCATATGCGCGCACCATCAACAAGTACCAGGTTGAGCTCGCAGGAAAAGGTGTGCAGATTTACGACGTAGCTGTTCCATCATCGATTGAGTACTACGCTCCGAATCAATACAAGAAGCAATACTCTACTGAGAAGAAAAATATTGATTGCGCGTATGCCGCTCTCGATCCCGCAATAAAGCGTGTAGATGCGCACGGTTCGATAGGCGCGCACACCGGTGAGAATATTTATTTCCGAACTGATCACCACTGGACTGGACTTGGTGCGTATTACGCTTACACGGCATTTTGCACACAAGCGGGACTAACACCACTGCAGTTGAGTGAAATGGAACACAAGCAGAAGACGGGTTATCTCGGTTCACTGTATTGGTTGACACGCGATTCGCGATTGAAGGAAACTCCTGATACTGTTGAGTACTGGAAAATTCCCGGAACGTATAAAACCACGTGCTACAACAAAGGCGATCAGACAAAAGGATTCAAAGGATCGATTTACGCTGAAAGTGCGAGTGGCGCTAACGGTTATGGCGTGTTTCTTGGAGGAGATTGGCCATTGATGAAGATCGAGAACGATGTGAAGAACGGTAAGAAATGTGTGCTTGTGAAGAATTCCTACGGGAATCCATTCGCGACATACCTGCCGTATCACTACGAAACAGTGTATGTAATCGACTACCGTTATTATTCCGGAAGTCTGAATCAACTGATCATTGACGAGAAAATAACCGATCTGATTTTCCTCAACGGTGTTTTCTCGATCAATACATCGTGGCACATCATGATGGTCGGAAAAATAATGCATGGTGTTGGTAAACAGTCGCAAACTCCGACGCCGGTTGACACAACAAAGCCGAAGAAAGACAGTATTATTGGGAATAAGAACGATTCTGTTCCTAAGAAGGACGAAGAGAAGGACAAATAGATGAGCCCCCTCGACTCCGCTCGGGATGACACGTGGTGAAAATTAAAGTGCCGTTCGATTACGATCGACATAACAAAAGGATAAAACTGGGATGAAGAAAAGGAACAAAATATTGGTGGGTGGATTCGGAGTTTTATCCGTGTGTTGTTTTGCGGGTTGGATGATGGGATTTCAAACCTGCAATGAAGTAAGGAGCGTTAATGAGCAACCACCTGAACAACCGAAGTTTCAGGTCACACTTGATACTTCCATCGCGCCTGTAATACATCTCGAGTATAATTTTATTCAATTCTACTCACGTAAAGCGCTTGACAATTTTTACACGGCGTGGAATTCTACCAGCGAGAAAAAATTGTCTGTTGTTCATCTTGGTGATTCACATCTGCAGTCGGACTATTTCCCGGGACAGATCAGAAAAAATCTTCACGGTCTGCATGGAGATGGAGGAAGAGGAACTTGCTTCCCCTATTCTGCTGCGGCTACGTATTCATCCAACGAGTACAAATCTGAACATACCGGTGAATGGGAATGGGGAAAAAGTTTGCGGCTTCCACCGAAAGTTCCGCTGGGTGTAATAGGCATGGCGGTGAGAACTGCTAAAGCGGGAAATGGATTTACATTAACGTTTGACGATCCGGTTCCGAACACATATGACCGATTGCGTATCTACTGCAAGAAGCAGCACAACAGCTTCGATCTTCAGGTTGATTTCGGAGATGGAAAACCGATGACTGTTGCTATTGACTCTTCATCAACAGATACATTGCCTTATTATGAAATCGCAATGCCTGCAATGGGCAATGTGTTGAAGACAACAACAGTTAAAGCAAACGATTTCGAAAACGAATTCGAATTTTACGGTTTCACCATGGAATGTTCGGCAGAGAAAGGTGCTGTGGTACATAACTGCGGTGTGGGTGGAGCAATGTACCGTTCGATTTTGCACGAAGCACTTTTCCAGGAACAGTTACCAACGCTGGAACCGGATGTCGTGATCGTTGACTTCGGAACAAACGATTATCTGTATGACGACAGCATTAAACCAGATCTGGACACGCAGATTGTTCAGACCATTCAGCGCATTCGTGCAGTTTGTCCGAATACAAGTATCATTCTCACCTCATCTCAGGACATGTACTGGAGAAAAGTGAATCTTGAAAAAGGTGAAGACTTTTCTGATCTCATTCACCGCATTGCGAAGAAATACGATTGCGGAATGTTCGATTGGTACTGGGTTTCCGGTGGGCGAACTGCTATGTCGCGCTTTATGGAAAAGAGTTATGCGAACCCCGATGGAATTCACATGTCGCCGAAAGGATACCGTCTGAAAGGCGATCTGCTCACGGATGCAATGCTGAAGACCATAAAATGGATGGAAGCAAATCCAACCGGAGATTCATTGGTTTGCAACACTGATTCAATTTCAGCGCTTCAGAAAAAGATCCTTCTTTCAGATTCAACACGAAACTCCGCACTTGGGACACCAATTTATCACACAGTGAAAAGCGGAGAAACCTTGGGAGGAATTGCAAGGAAGTATGGCGTTACTGTGTCACAGATCAAGAAGTGGAACAATCTGAGAAGCGACCGGATTAATGTGAGGCAGAGGTTGTTGATTTATAAGAAGCCAAGAAGATAGTTGGTAAGTTTTTAAGTTATTAAGTAGGCAAGTACAGTTAACTCGCCTACTTATTGACTTAACTCCTTAAGAACTTTGTACAACATCATCAACGCGCTATGCCCGCTCCTCTCAATATTTCTCTCCCGATTATCTCCAAACTGAAATTTCTTCGCTTCTACTCCGTCTTTAGTTGCGATTCCGATCCAGACTGTGCCTACAGGTTTTTCAATTGTACCTCCACCGGGTCCGGCGACTCCGGTTGTAGAGAGCGCATAATCGGCTCCGAGTTTTACTCTTACATTCTCTGCCATCAGACAGGCAACTTCTTCGCTCACTGATCCATGCTTCAGCATCAGCTCAATAGGAATATCCAGCAAACTTGTTTTCACTTCGTACGCATACGTGAGTGCGCTACCAAGATAATATCCAGAACTACCCGGAACCATCGTGAGTAAATGCGCAATGTAACCTGCTGTGCAGCTCTCTGCAGTAACAACTGTTTGCTTGCTGTCCTTAAGCAGTTTTCCGATTACCTGCGGCAGACTGAGATCGTCCATTGCAAACATGTACCTGCCAATGAACTCAGGGAGTTCTTCGATTTTCGAATCAACCTTATTTTTCAGCTCCGTGTGATCACTTCCATATGCAGTCAATCGCAAACGAACCTGTCCCGGTGAAGGCAGATAGGCCAACCCGATGTTCAGCTTCTTCAACGATGCTTCCCAATCTACCAAAGTATCCGACAACCATGACTCGCCGATTCCCTGCGTCATTACCGTGCGATGATAAATCGATGGCAGATCAAACTTGCTCCGAAGTTGAGGTAGCACTCCATCCGAGAACATCGTCTTCATTTCATGAGGCACACCCGGCATAGAAACGATGAGCTTCCCTCCTACTTCAAACCACATTCCTGGCGCCGTTCCGTTTGCATTATATATTGGAATGCAACCATCAGGAATTTCACACTGAGTTCTGTTGGTTGGCGTTACTTCACGACCAAATCGCGCAAACAATTCTGTAATGTGTTTGAGTACGGACTCATCGAAACGCATTTTCATCCCGAAGTAATCGGCAAGCGCTGCTTTCGTGAGATCGTCATTCGTTGGACCGAGTCCACCGGTGATCAGAATAATGTCGGCACGTTTCTGAGCGTCGGTTAATGCGGACTTTATATGTTCAGGAGAATCGGAAACGGCTGTTTTCTGAACAACGCGGATTCCGTTGAAAGTAAGTTGCTGACCGAGCCAGGCCGAGTTCGTATCGACTACCTGTCCGATGAGCAATTCATCTCCTATTGTAATAATCTCCGCATTCATCCCAACAAAGGTACTTACCGCAGCGGCACGAAGAACATCGCTTTTTCACCACCAAGACACCAAGACACCAAGAAAAATAAATAACCAAACTTGGTGAACTTGGTGCCTTGGTGGTCAAAATTTAAGCTTCAGGTATGTTTTTGTGCGTGGAACAATTGTTGGCAAACAATTTGTTATGTTTACGAATCACTAGAACCTAACATGAAAAAAATAGCCGTATTCCTGATTGCCGGCGGACTCCTCTTCGCGGCATGTAAAGACCTTGAAAAACTAGCCGCTGATGGCCAAAAAGCCCTTGAACAGGCTGGTGGAGCCGGTGGATCTCCGCTTACAAATGGCGAAGCAGTCAATGGATTGAAAGAAGCCCTTAAACAAGGCGCCAACAAAGCCGGAGGCTCTGCATCTGCGATGGATGGTTTCTATAAAAACCCTGCGATCTTCATTCCGTTCCCTCCCGCCGCTCAGAAAGTGAAAGACAATGCAATCAAGCTCGGAATGACTGCACAAGTAACCAAGTTTGAAGAAACACTGAACCGCGCTGCGGAAGAAGCTGCCAAGTCAGCTGCACCTGTCTTCGTCAATGCCATTACTTCAATGACACTTGGCGATGGACTCGGCATTCTCCGTGGATCGGACACAGCAGCGACCAACTATCTGCGTACGAAATGTACTGACTCGCTGATGGTGAAATTCCGCCCGGTGGTAAATAACGCAACGAAGAAAGTTGAACTCACTAAATATTGGACTCCACTGGCTACGGCCTACAACAAGATTCCGTTGGTGACTCCAATCAACCCTGACCTGGACGCTTACGTTTGTGAACGTGCAATCGGCGGACTGTTCAAGCTCGTTGGTGATGAAGAGAAAAACATCCGTACCAATCCACTTGCCCGCGGAACTGATTTGCTGAAGAAAGTTTTCGGTTCAAAGGAGAATCCTCACAACAAATAAAACAATGCGCAATGCGCAGTAAAACAATGCGCAATACGCAGTAGTACTTACACCAAACAAAAAAGCTGAAGATGATCTTCAGCTTTTTTGTTGTTGCGTATTGCGCATTGTCAATTGCGTATTGTTTTAGAACGTGTATGAACCTCCCATATCAAGTCCTTCAAACTTCCCGTTGCTTGGCTTGATGCTCATCACCGGAATGCGTGAGTGATTGACGATCTGCTTGGCGCGCGATCCGAGGAAAATACCGTTCATTGCCGATTCGTGTTCCGTCATGATGATGATCAGGTCTGCATTTACTGCGGCACCATATTTCAGCGCTTCG
>CAYUTR010000123.1:0-12761 GCA_964447465.1 uncultured Chryseobacterium sp. | reverse complement strand
ACGTCTTTGATCATGTTCAGTGTAACGAGATCCTTTTTCAGATCGGGATCGTCGACGTTTCGCAGGGCGTCTATTACCTGCTCTTTTGTGATACTCATCAGTATTGGAATTTGATACAAAGATACGGCTTAACTTAGCTGAATATAACGGACCAATTTGTTTTGGAGTCCAGCCTGTAATTTCGACAAGAAAAGGCCTCCATTGAATATTTCATTACTATGTACACGCCCAAGCTATTCAGCACCCTAAAAAATTATTCGCGTAAACAATTCACTGCCGACCTAATTGCCGGAATTGTAGTTGGAATTGTTGCTTTACCACTTTCCATTGCGTTTGCGATTGCTTCGGGCGTTTCTCCGGAAAAAGGAATTTTCACCGCGATCATTGCAGGATTTATCATATCCGCATTTGGAGGAAGTCGCGTACAGATCGGCGGACCAACGGGAGCGTTCATTGTTATCGTCTACGGCATCGTTCAAAAATATGGCGTTGATGGGTTGACGATTGCCACATTCATGGCGGGAATTATACTGATCATCATGGGCCTTGTGCGATTAGGCTCCGTGATCAAATTTATTCCGCACCCTCTGATTGTTGGTTTCACGAGCGGAATTGCGCTGATCATTTTCTCTTCGCAGATAAAAGATTTTTTCGGGCTTCAGATGGGAACTGTTCCTGCCGAATTCACGGATAAATGGTCGGAATATTTTACTCACTTCCGGTCTGTCAATTTGTATGCATTGGTAATCGGCGGTGGTACAATTATTCTGACGATGGGTTTCTCCAAAATCACGCGGAGAATTCCAGGTTCCTTAGTTGCAATCATTCTGGCTACTGTAGTGGTGTACTTCTTTCATCTTCCCGTAGAAACAATAGGAAGCCGATTTGGAGATATTCCGTCTTCACTTCCTTCACCGTCATTTCCGAACATTGATTTTGCGACGATAAAAGAACTGCTTGTTCCTGCATTTACAATTGCTCTGTTGGGAGGAATTGAATCGCTTCTCTCCGCCGTAGTTGCGGACGGAATGATTGGCGGTAATCACAAGTCAAATATTGAACTGGTTGCGCAAGGGGCAGCGAATATGTTTTCATCTGTTTTCGGTGGCATTCCGGCGACCGGTGCAATTGCACGAACGGCGACCAATGTCAAAAACGGTGGACGTACACCTGTAGCCGGAATCACGCATGCAATTGTATTGTTGCTCATCATGCTTTTCGTAGGAAAGTGGGCAACACTTATTCCGCTTTCGTGTCTTGCCGGAATCCTCGTGGTGGTTGCATTCAATATGAGCGAGTATAAATCTTTCATTTCACTGGTGCGCGGACCACGAAACGATGTTGCGGTATTGCTTGCAACGTTCTTCCTCACTGTTTTGGTTGATCTCACCGTAGCAATTGAAATCGGAATGGTAATGGCTGCATTTCTTTTCATGCGCCGTATGGCGCAGGTAAGCAACGTTGACATTATCACGCGCGCGATGAGCGATTCGGAAACAAAAGATGATCCGAATGCAACTGCAAAATATTCTATTCCGGATGGCATAGAAGTGTTTGAAATTACCGGACCTTTCTTCTTTGGTGCTGCATACAAATTCAAAGAGTCGATGCAGTTTATTGAAAAGCCACCGAAGGTTTTGATCATTAGGATGCGTTATGTACCGGTAATTGATGCTACTGGTTTACATGCGCTCGAAGAAGTCTTTAAGCAATCCGATAAACTCAACACGAAATTTATCCTTTCGGGAGTACAACCGGGAGTGCTGGAAGAAATCAGGAAATCGGGACTGTTGCATGATATAGGCGAAACCAACGTTCATCCGCACTTCGAGCTGGCACTGGCCAGAGCCAAAGAAATCGTCGCTTAATGCCGGTTTGAGAGAACAAATGCGACATTAGCACGTTATTTGTAACACAACAGTATGCTAAAGCGATTATTCCTGTTTTCATTGCTGATCAGCGCAACACTTCTTTCCGCACAGGAACAAAAGAAGGCGTACTTCATCCGCATTACCATGGACAAATTGCGGCTTGGAAATGATTCGATAAAATTCAAATCGCCGAAAACATTTTACGTGGAGACTTCAACAAAGACCGATACAGTTGAAGTCGGTATTGTGAAAGGAACTCCAATCGGAATGACAATTGAAGTGCAGAAATATTACGTAGGAAAAACAATCCGGTTTCGAATCGGTTATGTTTTCTACAAGAAGGAAAATGCGAAATGGGTGCTCATCAAAAACTTTGGTTTCTACGATCGGTTTGCGCTACTGAAAAAACCAGATGAAGTGAAGAACACGAAAACGAAGAAAGCAGCGCACGAAGAATTTTTCTGTTCGATGGGAGAACCGATGCAGTTTTCTGCGAGTTTCCGGATGGACGTGTACTTAAATGAATAATTCGCCCTTGTCACTTCGACTACGCTCAGTTTGACAATGGTGTTTCACTCACGAATGATTTGTCAGACTGAGCGGAGTCGAAGGCGGACAAATCATAGCTTTAGCTCGGAAGCAGGATCCCAAAAGAAATTCTTGAAATTAAGAATCTTATCATTCTTCACCCGCATGCCTTCTCCTTCGAGCAATTCCTGCATCATGTTCGGCGATTTGAAATGACTTTTTCCGGTGAGCATTCCCTCCCGATTTACAACGCGATGCGCCGGAACCGGAGAATGATGACTATGCGAAGCATTCATAGCCCATCCAACCATTCTTGATGATCCTTTCATACCGAGATAGTTTGCAATCGCTCCGTAGGTCGTAACGCGTCCCATTGGAACCATTCGCACTACTTCGAACACCATATAGAAGAAATCGGAACCCGGCTTGCCTTTCATTTAGCTGAAATTACTCAGGATCAGGTTGATTTCCTTTAGTTGACCCCGGTTTTGTTGACAACTGTTGTTTCATTACGCGCTCAATCGGAATGAGGGACGGGGAATGAGGGATGTGGCAAACAAACTACCACGCTCCAAGATCCCGTACCCCATACCCCATTCCCCATTCCTCGTCCCCTGCTTCGGAACTTCATGTTTCCTTAACCCCCGATTAACCCGCACGCAACCTGCACAAAATACTTTCGCATTCTGAAAGGACTCAGTGTGAAAGACAAAGACGTATTCCGTTTAATGGTTGTTGACGACGATGAGCATATCCTCTTGTCGCTCAAAGGGATTTTTGAGGCAGAAGGCTTCAACGTGCTGTGTACCGACAATGGTCACGAGGCGATAGGCCTTGCCAAAAAGTTTCAGCCGCACCTGGTTATCCTTGACGTGATCATGCCCGGTATGGACGGCATAGAAATCTGTCAGGAACTACGACAGATTCCTACTTTACAAAAAAGTCTCATTACGTTCTACACAGCGCGGGCCGAAGATTATTCTCAGATCGCTGGATTCTCTGCAGGAGCCGATGATTACATTGTAAAACCGATGAAGCCGGGATTGCTCGTCATGCGCATCAAAGCGTTGCTGAAACGCAATATGCTGAAAGAGCTTTCTCCGAATATTCAGTCGGGAAATATCCGCATTGATCGCGAACGTTATATCGTGTTCAAAGGCAGCCAGGAAATTGTCCTGCCAAGAAAAGAATTTGAACTACTCGCGTTGATGCTTGCCACTCCGCGCAAAGTTTTCACGCGACAGGAAATTTATCGTGAAATCTGGGGTGCAGAATTCGGTGATAATAACCGCACCATCGATGTCCACGTGAGAAAACTACGCGAGAAAATCGGTGATGAGTTTATTAAGACGGTAAAAGGAATCGGTTACTGTTTTGAGGCGGCGGCTTAACGAACATTCAACAGGAAATTTTAACCACCAAGGCACCAAGACACCAAGAAAAGGTGCATGGTGCTTTTTACTTTGAAACCAAAGCGCGGTTCTGAGGTTGACTGGTCCTGCGTGAACTTCAATCTCCACATCAGTACTAGACTGCTCCAACATTCATAAGAAGGATAGAGCCGTTTAAACTAAGTTCATAGGAATCCTAAGTCACACGTGGTGTCTTGGTGGTTAATTTTTCAATGTCGCCATGTAACAAAAAAGGCGACCCGTTTCCGGATCGCCTTTCAATCGAATAACTCCTATTCTATTTCGCGATCACAACGCGCACTGTATTTATTACATCTCCTGTTGTCACCTGGAAGAAATAAATTCCGTTTGACCACTCTGAAACGTTGTACAGAAGGTTGTTCTGTCCCGCAGCCATGTCATGATTTTCGTTCACCATTACTTTTCCTGACATGTCGTAAGCAACAACGCTTACATCAGTTCCTGCATTCAGGTTGATTGACATGTTGAGTGTTTCGTTAGCCGGATTTGGGTAAAGTGTCATTGATGAAAATTCTGATTGTTCTTCAACGCCAACTGCGAACTGAACTACTGAAGTTGTTGTGTCGGAACATCCGCTTGCGTTCGTTACAACAAGCGTAACAGTGTAGGTGCCTGGCGTAAACAAGTGCGATGGATTCTGAGCAGATGAAGAAGAAAGATCACCAAAATCCCATGCGTAAACTGTACCACCTGCTGATGTGTTGTTGAAATCAACTATAGTGTTGGTCCATGAATAAGAGAACGCAGCTGTTGGTGCAGCTAGTGCTGTAACTACAACCGGAGTTGATGCGCCTGTCCCGTTACATGGATCTGCATTTGTAACTGTGCAGAAATATGTTCCTGTAGTGCTTACAACAATCGACTGCGTAGTCTGACCACCAGGACTCCAGAGATAAGTATCCGAAGCGGAAGCCGTCAACGTAACTGTTTCACCAGGACAAAGTGCAGTTGCACCTGTTACCTGTACAGTTGGTGCAGGAGCAGCGCTTGAGCTTACCGTTGTAGAAGATGAAGTTGCAGAACAACCGTTACCGTCTGTGTAAGTAACTGAGTACGTTCCTGAATTCATTACTGTGATGCTCTGTGTAGTCTCCATGTTTGGACTCCACATGTTTCCTGTTGTCTGATCTGAAGTAAGTACAACGCTATCGCCTGTACAGAATGTAGTTGGTCCACTTGCAGAAATTGTTGGTGCCGATGGATTCGGGTTCACCGTAACAACTGTAGGAAGTGATGTTGCGGTACAACCGTTCAGGTCTGTATAAGTTACATCGTACGATCCTGAAGAGTTCACGTTGATCGAAGGTGTGATTGCACTGTTGCTCCACTGGATACCAGTTGGCTGTGAAGATGTGAGTGTAACACTTCCTCCATTACAGAAAGTAGTCGTTCCGCTGTTCGAAATTGTTGGAGCGGTTGGAGTTGGGTTAACTGATACGGTGATTGCATTTGAAGTAGAAACACATCCGTTTGACTTCCACACTGTAACGCTGTACGATCCTGAAGCAGTAACGTTGGTAGTTTGTGTTGTAGCACCATCGCTCCAGAGGAAAGTTGCTCCCGGATAAGAACCTGCGTCAAGAGTAACTGAGCTACCCTGACAGAAAGTAGTTGCACCGGCAGCAGTTGCAGTAACTGTGAATGCATTGTTGGTTGCACCAGTATACGCTTCGTTCTGTGGATCCCAACTTGCCCAGCAATCGGTCCAATCAGTAGTTCCGAATGCTCCGATGTACGTTGTTTGTGTGAACCATGGATCATTTACATACGAATCTGTGAAGCTCGCACCGGTCATCAAAGGTGATGCTGCGTTCAGTGTCAGATCGGGCGAAGTAAGATTGAGGTTATTTACCATCAGTGCCGAAGTTGAACCGATCAGTTGGTTGTTGAAACCTGCGGTATTGAAGAATGTCTGAATATTGAACGCACCGTTCACTTCATTAGGGTTTGCAGCGGTAGTCGCAGCCAAAGAGTCGTTCATTTGTACAACACGACAATTCTTAAAGCGCAGATCTCCGTTTGTAGCATTCGTCTGTGTGCTGGAGCTTTCAATCAAAAGTCCTGTTGGATACCCGGCGAAAACCGAATTGAATGCTGAGGTACGAGTGTTACGACGAAGGTGCAACGCGCGCTTGTAGTTGTTATTGATTACGCTATTGAAACAATACGCACCATAAATCGAAACGTTAGAGAAGATTGGGTTTGTTATTGGCGTGTTGCCCGTACCTGTTGCGTCATTGTCCGACTCAAATCCGTTTGAACCCGAAGCATCAGCGATGTTTGGATCGCGCATCGAAAGTGCGAACTGAATTTTCCCGTGGTATCCGAAATCGGTATCGAAATCATCATCCCATCCACGGTATGCGATCAGCCATTTGCAATTTACAGCTCCGCCAAAAAACTCGAATGAATCATCACCCGAATAAGAAACCTGTACGTGCTCAATCACCGTTTTGCTACCTACTCCACCACAAGTGAGACCGTTAATCTCAGAATTTGGTTGGAAAGCAATACCTGGGAATTCAATACGCACGTAGCGCAAAATGCCGGAACTGTCCTGATCGTTTGGAGTCGGTCCGCCACCATAGATGGAACCAACACCGCCTTCAATTACTGCTTCGCCCTGTTGTGTACCAAGACTCACGTTCGCCGGTTGATTGAGCGATGCGCGTCCGCATATAATAACTCCGCCCCAGTCGCCGTAACTGCGTTGACCAACGGATTTTTGTGAAGTAAATACGATTGGCTGATCAACTGTTCCGTCAGCGATAAGTTTTGCATCACGCTCAACGATCAATGCTCCTTGCGTTGCGAAATCGCCTTTGATAACAGTTCCTGGTTGAATTGTAACTGTAACACCAGCCTTGATGTAAACCCATCCGCTGAGCAGGTAGATATTGTTGCTGGTCCAAGTTTCATTCGCCAGAATGTTTCCCGATTTGATAATCTGTGCATTCATTCCGATTGCAGCCGCGATTATCAATGTACAGGTTAGTAATATTTTTTTCATTGTGTTTGGATTTAGTGTGTCATTTGAACGCAGCAAAACTACCTGCACACTATCATGTGAGTATGAACGCGATCTTATTGTAATGTTATGGGGAGTTATGCGGATGTTAATTCAGCGGGATCTGCAAATTCCGAATTCACATTATACATGCTTGAGATGAGCTCATGAAAACTCATAAGGAAATCAGACCACACATGAAATGCTGCCAGTCGAAAAATGCTGAAAGACCCGCTGACTAGTATCGCTTAGGTTCGAGCAGACGGAGGTTAAACCCTAATGTGAAATACGTTCCGCGCTTATACGACTGCATACGTTGATCCGTTTGCTTGTTGAGTACTCCGTCATTGTTAGCATCCTGGAGCAAAATGTATTCCTGATTCAATATGTCGGTAATATTCAGACGTACATCAATGTTCTTGTTCTTACCTATCGTTTTGATAATTGCAAGATCAATCTGGTGTCGAGGCATTTCCCATACTTCCGGAATCCCAGGTACACCTACAATTACTACCCGCGGTCCGATAACGTTGTACATCGCGTTCACCTGCAAGCCGCAAGAATCATTCTGGTAAAACAATCCGGCATTGACAATCCACGGCGATTGTCCCATCATTGGGCGTTGCTGATTCTTGTTCCCGACATTCGCAGAATCAAGATCAATCAGACTGTAAATCCACGCAGCATTAGCTACTACACCCAGGTTTTTGATCAAAGGCACATTAACACTATCCAGTTTTTTTCTCATTTCAATTTCCAAACCGTAATTGGTTGCCTGTGCCGCATTTCCCCAGGTGAAACTTCTTGTTCCGCCTGAACCTACTCCCGGAATAAAGTACATCTCAATTGGATCTACGAACTTTTTGTAGAACATGCCAACCGTAATATTCTCACCTGGACGAGGATAGAATTCCCAACGCAGATCGTAGTTGTCGATACTTGGTGTCCGCAGATCACTGTTACCTGTATTGATGGCATTAAATATGAAATCGTAAAAATACATCGGCGCGATTTCCCGGAATTCAGGTCTGTTCAGCGTCTTACCGTAAGCCACTCTTACTAACATTCGATCCGATAAATTGTAAGCAATGTTTACGGATGGAAGTGATCGTAAAACTTCGTTATTAATAATCACAGTATCTCCGTTCTGACGGTTGCTGTTCAGCATTTGTACGCTGCGCTCAACCCGCACTCCTACGCTGATTCGTACACGCTCGTGTGTTTTCTCGTCCGTACGCCCCTTAAATTTCCCCATGGTAAAAAGACCCATAGCATACCCGGCCTGAATTTCAGTTGAAGCCAGATACTGATCAGCAGGTTTAGTGTCCTCATCAATTGCCAATCCGTTAGTCGTGTTAATATTTGCAGGATCGAAAAGTTGATGGATTGGCAAGTACAGTAATTCGGAATTACCGAATGTCTGTGACGAAGCTGCCTTATACCCAAGGTTGCGCACGGCATATTCTCTTTGCTTCATTTCATAATATCCGCCTGCTTTCACAGTGAAGGTATAACCGTCTTTTTTTGTTGCGGAGTCTTTTCCGATTGTGAAGTCCTGTTCAAAGTTCAGAGCACCTGCATAGACGTTCTCGTCCATCGCAATGAACAAGCGTCCGAGATAGAATGGTTGAGCACTGAACGGAATGTACACCTGAAATTGGTCGCTGGCTGCAGAGGACAATGGCTTGTAATAACGTGCACGTCTCCAATCGGGATCGCGACGCTGAGCGGTCGAGTATGCACCTGTCCACTCCAGTCGGGTACGTTCATTATTGAATGAATGCTCGCCCGAGAGTTGTCCGGTATACACGAAACGCTGAGAGTAGCGGAAAGAATATTCCTGACGATAGTTTCCTTCTTCAATGTTGCTTCCGGTGCGCAGCGTAGTTTCATTGTCACCCATCTGGTTCACAAGATTCTTCACAGTCAATCGATGCTGACCGGTTTTTCCAAAGCGGAATGCGTTATTCTGCACAAGTGCTACCCGAACGCTGTTCATGTTGATCGCGTCATAGTAATTGAACACCGTGTCACTGTGTTGCGCTGCACTATCGTAAGAATTGTAATCCATTCGGCGTGAAACGTAACGGGAATAAGTATTCGAATAATTCAATGAGGTAATATTCCCGAATTGAAATTTCGCCTTACTTACACGTAAGGAATACGTTGCATTGAAGCGCTGATCAAGTGGTGCCGCACCGGTATGGTAAGACCAGTCGTTCCTCAGTGCCTGACCGGCCGCCATTACCGCAATAGGGTCATTGATAATTTTGCGAACATTGTCCGGAAACCCACCGGGCAATGCGCGGCTGCTGGCGCCAAGTCCAAACATATCTGCAGAAGTTCCGCGGTTCATACTGAATGGTTCAAATGTTGTTCCTGAACGATAGCCGGTTGAATAACCGATGTTCAGACTATTTTCAGAAGGAATATCTGTGGTGGTAATACGCACTACTCCACCCGCAAACTCACCGGGCAAATCAGCCGATGGCGACTTGTACACCATGAACCGGTCGATCATTGCCGCCGGAATCATATTAAAAGAAAATGCTTTTACATCAGATTCTACTGATGGTGCGAGTACGTTGTTCAGCAATACAGAATTGTAGCGTTCACTCAATCCGCGGATCACAATGAAACGGTTGTCCACAAGTGTTACACCGGGAATTCGTTTGCTTACTTGTCCTGCATCAGTTGCAACTGTTTCCTTGATCTCGCTCTGACCCTGTCCGTCAACCGTATTATTACCTTCCTGAATATCCTTCAATACTGTTGCCTGACTCTGTGTTGGCTTTATTCCGATAATGGTCGTCATTCCACCTGAATCACCCACCATAATCTCAATATGGACGGTTAGTGGAAAATCAACAGTCGTGGTTTTACCCGAAGTCACTGTAACATTCAATATGCTCACATGTATGTAGCCAGTGTACTGACAGGTAACACTGTACGTTCCTGGAGGCACGCTGATTCTGAATTTCCCATCGAAATCAGCCGGACCTCCAAGGCTCGTTGAATCAACACGAACAATCGCCCCGAAGGCCGGAATATCCTGATTGTCGTGCTCCGTTACAGTTCCCGATATGAAGCCATTTTGTGCGGAGAGCCCAAAGCCACAGATACAAAGGAGGAAAATGAAGTAAATACGCATCTCTTTAGTAGTTCAATTTGTCATGCAAAGAAACTCCGGACACTTGATGGTAGAGTTAACGGCACATGAACATCGTGTTAAGTGGAAAAATCAAAATCAGCAGTTCACCCCGATTATCTTAATTTTATATTAACATTCGCCTCGTATCCTGAGGTTAACTTTGCATCGTAGATTAAGAGATGATGAATAATAGTGTACATAAAATTCTCCTTGTAGACGATGAACCGGACATCCTTGAATTCCTCAGTTACAACCTGAAGAAAGAAGGATACGAGGTGCACACGGCTTTAACCGGAGAAGAAGGAATTCGGCTTGCGAAAAAAGAAATACCAAACCTGGTATTGCTTGACGTGATGATGCCGGGAATAGATGGAATGGAAGTGTGCCGCGAATTACGTTCGGCAACAGGAATGGACGGAGTGGTGATTGCATTCCTTACAGCAAGAAGCGAAGATTACTCACACATCGCAGGATTTGAGGCAGGCGCAGATGATTACATCAGCAAACCGATTAAACCACGTGTGTTGCTCAGCAGAATCAAAGCGTTGCTGAGAAGAAGCACGAACGGAACTGAATCAAGTGCTGTTGACGTTGGAAAGCTTCGTATCGATCGTGAAAGTTATCTCGTATTCAAAGACGGCGGAGAAATTTCCCTTCCGCGCAAAGAGTTTGAACTGCTTTCATTGCTTGCTTCTAAGCCTGGCAAAGTTTTCACCCGCGATGAAATTCTGAATAAAGTTTGGGGCGATGAAGTGGTTGTTGGTGATCGTACCATCGACGTACATATCCGCAAACTCAGAGAGAAACTGGGTGAAGAATTTATCCGCACCGTGAAAGGTGTTGGATACAAATTCGAATTCTGATCGTTCACGGTTCTATGTTCAAGGTTGAGCGACGATTCTCCGAGCCTGGAACTTTGCACTTAGAACCTAGAACTTAGAACTGTATCTTTACGGCGAATGAAACAGCTCTCGCTTCGCGTACTTGCTTTGTATGCTGCTCTGATCGTGGGATTGGTTACGCTTGCCGTTTCCGTGATCACGGAATATCTTCTCACTGAACAAATCGAATGGATTGCCCTGCTCGCCGGAAGCGCAATAAGCATGGTGCTTACGATGGTATTGTTCTCCTGGTTCACCAAACGTTTTATCAGCAACCGTATCCGTGCGCTTTACAAAACCATTTACAACGTAAAACTTCCTGATAATGAAGAACTCCAATTGCCCGGTACCGGAGATGAGCTGATCAATAAGATTCAGTCGGAAGTAACAGAGTGGGCGAAAAACCGTTCCAGCGAAATTGAAGATCTCAAGAAACTGGAAATTTACCGTAAAGAGTTTCTCGGAAACGTTTCGCACGAATTGAAGACTCCGATTTTCAATATACAGGGATACGTAAGTACATTGATTGAGGGTGGAATTGAAGATCCAACGATCAACAAAAAATATCTCGAGCGTACAGAGAAAAGTGTTGAACGCATGATCACGATCATCCAGGATCTTGAATCTATTTCCAGAATTGAATCGGGAGAGATGGCGCTTGATCTTGAAAATTTTGATCTCGGAAATCTTGCGCAGGATATTGTTGAATCGCAGGAAATGAAATCCGCAAAGCGCGGAATCAAATTGCGTATGCGCGAGAATCTCAACGTGATTCGCGTGAATGCCGATAAAGACCGCATCAGACAAGTACTTACGAACCTCGTAGTGAATTCCATCAAGTACGGAAAAGATAACGGTGAAACAGAAGTGCGTTTGTTCGACATGGAAGATCACGTACTCGTTGAGGTTTCCGACAACGGAATTGGTATTGCCAAAGAACATCTTCCGCGATTATTCGAACGATTCTATCGCGTTGACAAAGGTCGTTCACGCGAGCAAGGCGGAACCGGATTAGGACTCGCCATTGTGAAACACATTCTGGAAGCACACGGACAAACGATCAATGTACGCAGCAGTGAAGGTGTTGGATCTACGTTTTCGTTTACTCTACGTAAAGCCAGATAGAACTGTCGATTCTCTGCGAGGCTTTACACGGCGGCACGGAGAAACGGAGTTTTAGTGAAAATTATATCTCCGCACTTTTGCTAAACCCACGAGAAACAGCGAATCGCTTCGCGATTTCATTTGACCTCGTCAGGCCTCATTGCATCCGCAGGTAACACATTTCGAGATCGCTTTAGCGATCCGCCGTTTCTCGTGGGTGTTTTTTTTAGAAAACAACGGGCTCCGTTTCGCCGTGCCGCCGTGTAAAGCCCGCGCAGCGTGAGCGCCGCAGGCATGCCAGAAAATACGTCTGATTTTTAACCAATCTTCTGGCGTAAAACCACACGCGGTCTTCCCTATCTTGCGACCTTCAAACCGCTCAACTGCCAACTGTATGAAAAAACTCTACTTCTCCGCTGTCCTTGCTTTGTCGTGCCTCGCGCTTAACGCTCAGCAACAAGAAAAATGTGCTTCTATGACTTTGCTCAATGAGCAGATGCAGAATGCAAACATCGCGAACAAGGTTCACATGACGCAGGCTGCTGCTGCAAAGTGGCGCGCTGAACATCCGGAAGGAATCCGCAGCTCTGCTCCGGTACTCACAATTCCGGTGGTCGTACACGTGTTGTACAAAACTCCAATACAGAATATCAGCGACGCACAGGTTTATTCACAGATTGCAATTCTAAATCAGGATTATCAGCGGTTGAATCCCGACACGATCAACACACCTGCAATGTTCGATTCAATTGCGGCTGACATCCAGATCGAATTCTGTCTTGCTAC
>CAYUTR010000122.1:0-12794 GCA_964447465.1 uncultured Chryseobacterium sp. | reverse complement strand
GCGATTCTGTTTTCTTCGGAACAACAGGAACGCAATTGGTTCCGGGTAACGGACCGATCACATGGACGCATTGGGATTTCGGTATGCCGGCGTTGACGAATGATACCGCGAATACAGATTCAACTGGTTATGCTTACGCGAATTCCGGAACGTACACTGTTTTTGTTGAGATCACCGATTCATTGGGATGTTCTGATACTGCGCAATATCAAGCGATAGTGTATGAGTTACCTACGATTGCATTCACCGGAACGCCGCTTACTGGTTGTGCTCCGTTGTGTGTTGATTTTACAGATCAGACAATAGTAACCGGAAGTTCAGCTGCACAATGGACATGGAGTTTTGGTGATGGAAATTATTCTACGCAGCAGAATCCTTCGAACTGTTATACTGATCAAGGTGGTTACTCAGTTGAATTGCTCGTAGTATCGGCACAAGGTTGCAAAGACAGTTTGACGCTGAGCAATTACGTAACCGTAATTCCGGGACCGCAGGCAGGATTTGCATATGGTCCGCAACCAACTACAATCAGCAATCCAACAATCACGTTCACTGATCAATCAACCGGTGGAACAATTGAATGGTATTGGGCATTCGGAGATAATGGATCTTCTACAAGTCCGAATCCGGTTTGGACATATGCTGATACCGGAACATACACGGTGATGCAGATCGTTTCCGGTCCGGGAGGAGCATGTCCTGACACAGCGTATTGGGATGTTGTTATTTCGCCCGAGCTGAACGTTTGGATTCCGAATACGTTCACTCCGAATGGCAATGGAATGAATGATGAATTCATTCCGGTTTTCTCTGAGGTTTCTTACGTGCAGGAATTTGAGATGATGGTGTTTGACCGTTGGGGAAATCTTCTTTACAAAACCATTGATCCGAACACCGGTTGGGATGGAACGTACAAGAACGCTAAGGTGGAAATTGACACCTACGTGTACAAAGTCCATATCGTTGATATCAACGGGTTGCAGTGGAATTTTATCGGGCATGTGAATGTAATCCGTTAGGCAGATTTGTCGCCTTCGACTACGCTCAGTCTGACAAATTTGCTGCACACTCCTCCTCCTTGTTTTATGACGCTGCCTTTAACATTCCGCGCGTTCAGGCCGACTTGTCAGACCGAGCGTAGTCGAGGGCGACACGTGCAGCTCCCGTCTGATTGCAGCCTCGCGCTGCAATGAGTATCTTTGATAGAAGCCCTCGTTATACAAACGAATCATCTCGCATGCGAATATCAGCGGCCTTCGTATTTGTTTTTGTTGCGTTGCCTATGCTGGTCTTCGCGCAGAACGATAGCTTGCGCCGATTTCGTACCTCAGACCCGAATTACAATCAACAGAAGGCGAGCGGAGAAATTCCACGTGGCGCACTTATTCTGAATGACACAGGTAGAAATGTTTCCACTCAGCGCTTTTCACCAAATCCGACTCCGGCTTCAAGCGTGTTGTGCGAATGCATGGTTCCGATTGATGGATCGTTCCAGGTTGTTCCATTCACTATCGGCGATCCGAATGATAGTTATCGCAACGATGACGGATCAAGTCCTTTGATCACACTGCCGTTCCAGTTTTGTTTTTACGGACAGAACATCAACAGCTGTTACATCAACAACAACGGAAACGTTTCCTTCGGTGCATCCTACGGAACATTCACAGCGAATTCATTTCCTGATCCAACGTTCATCATGGTCGCTCCGTTCTGGGCCGATGTAGACACGCGCGCTGCAGGAAGCGGAATCGTGTATTACAAAGTAACGCCCACTGCGATGATCGTTCGTTGGCAAACCGTAGGATATTATTCGCTGTACGACGACAAGCTCAACGATTTTCAGCTCATCATCACTGATGGAAATGATCCAATTCTACCTTCCGGAAATAACGTTTCGTTTTGTTACGGCGATATGGCATGGACAACCGGAGATGCATCTGGCGGAACGAATGGATTCGGAGGGAATCCTGCAACGGTTGGAGTGAATCGCGGGAACGGAACAGATTATATTCAGATCGGACAGTTTGATCAGCCCGGAACAGCTTATGATGGTCCGTTCGGAACTGCTGATGAAGTGAGCTGGCTCGATAACCAGACATTTTATTTCAACGTGTGTAACAACGGTTCCGGAAATAATCTTCCGCCCATCATTAACTCCGACGATGTTTGCGACACGATGTGGATTTGCGTTGGAGATACGATTGATCTCGGTGCAATTTTTCTCGCGCCTGAACAAGGACAGAGCACGAACATTACAATGACAACGCCTTCATCAGGATTGAATATCACGAACAACACCGGAGGAAATCCGGCAACGATTACAGCTGAGTTCATTGGTTCGGCAGCAAATCTTGGTTACAATATTATCACCATCACAGGAACTGATAACGGGATTCCACCAGCGGCAACTTCATCAACGATCATAGTTGCAGTGGTAAATAATCCGGCGGTTTCGTTTTCGTTCAGTCCACCGTCGCCAAACGTAGCGCCGGTAGTGGTTCAATTCACCGCGAATACACCGGGTGCAGTTACGTGGCTTTGGAATTTTGGTGATGGTGATACTTCGTCAGCAGAAAATCCTACGCACACGTTTACCGGTGATTCAGTTTACACGGTAACGCTTACGGCTTGTCTTGGGTCGGGATGTTGTAATACTTACACCACGACTTATGAAGTAATTGGGGGAGTTCCGATCATTTCTCCGAATGTTGTTACTCCAAACGGAGATGGCGTGAACGATGCGCTCGTGTTTGCGAATTTGCATTATTACATAAAGTCAAACGTAATTGTTTACAACCGCTGGGGTGCAATTGTCTACAGCGGAAAAGATTATCAGAACGATTGGATTCCGAATGTAGTGGATGGAGTTTACTACTACGAGTTGACGGGATTGTATATCTATGTTCCAATCACCGGATTCTTCCAGGTGGTGAGGGATAAGTAGGTCCATGTATTGGTTGTTGAAAGTGTAATATTGAGTTTGCATTCCTTTAGGTTTTTGCGGTAGGAGTCATTACATTAGCTATTCACTTATCGTAAACGCGAACCCCTCAAAACCTACAATATGAAAGTCAATCTGAAAGGACTACTGATTTCGTGTTCCGCCTTTTTCGCTCTAAATCTTAATGCGCAATCTGGTTCCTCCTGCTCGGACCCTGTACTAGTAACCGGCGATCAATGTTTTAATCACGAGGCAATAAATGCAGGTCAACGGTGGTATGCTTTCACTGCGGCAAATGATGCTGAAGTAATCAAAATCATTAACTCATCAGATCCAGCACAAAAACATATTCATAAAATTTATGTGTACGATGGGTGCGGGCAATTGCTGCGGAGCGACCAGATGGAATCTGGAACAGATGAGCAACTTGATCTGATATTATTTGCGTTAATTCCCGGCCATCAGTATACAGTGCAAATAGTAAATGACGAAAACCCTGGTTGCTCGAAGTGCGGAATCGACAATAATAGTTTTTTTGACATTTGTTTTTCTTCCGCACCGTCGCAGACACTTAGTGGATGTAGTTCTGCATACTGTTCAGACCCTTGCGATAACGAGAATTTATTTAATGGCGGTTTTGAACAAGGACTTGTGGGGTTTGGCAGTACCGCGACTTATCATCCATGTTCACAAATTACCCAACCACCACCATATGTTTACGGAGTTTGTTCCGATGCGAGTCAACTAAATGGATCGTGGAACGGTCTTCCCTTTAACGGAACGTCTGCTTTTTTTGTTGATGATCCGGAAACACCACCACCAGGGAACACGGTGAGTATTAATGCTGCGGCCTGGTACACAACTATACCGGTTGTTCGATATCAAATGTATTGTATTTCTTTTTGGACGAGGAGTATTGCGGATGCTACGGCTGCATCTTTGGATCCCGTGGTTGTCCTGAACGTTGATGGAAACATTACCCCCGATCAATATAATGTGGCTACAAGCGGTGCGCTGCCGGAAGAAGGCGTCTGGCAGCAGGTTTGTTATTCATGGTATTCAAACGACAATACTTCACTGTCAGTCTGGATAGGATCCGTACCTAATGGAAGTGGTTCGACCGGCAACGATTACGCTTTGGATGATATCAGCATTAAAGGCTACAGCGCTGCGCCGACAATCACGGCTTCTTCTACGATTTCATGTGTGAACTTTCCGGCGCTATTGATCGCCAATACAACTGCGCAACCTCCAAACGTAAGTTATCTGTGGATGCCTGGTGGTTTCACAACACAAAGTATTTCAGTTAACCCTCAGGTTGCCACAACATATACGTTGTCAGTTACTGACGGTTGTGCTCATACGTTTACGACAACGATCACCATCACACCAGTTGATGCCTTACCATCTTTCACTTACGCTCTGTAAATCCGTGCATGGGCACCCCAATAAATTTCACAAACACAAGCAACATAAATAATCAGCCATCGACATACTTATGGAATTTTGGCGACATGACCACGTCGACAGTGTTTAGTCCTTCGCATACTTATTCTTCACCGGGGAGTTATACTGTAACCTTGACGATTTCAAACGGTTGTGGTACGTATTCTACTACACAAACAGTTAATGTAATTCCATCGACAGCAACTTATAACCCCAATTGCTGCTCCGAATCTCAATCATATACTTATGACGCAGGCACTGGTAGTGGTATAATTTTCGTTGGAGGTCCACTGAGTGCTCCAACTCATTGGACTTCTGCCAACGGGACGATCTATGTTCGCGGCACAATTAATTTAATTCCGGGAACGGCATTGACAATCGATCCCGGAACGGTCGTTGAATTTGATCCTTTGAGTAAGATTATTGTTTCCAGAGGTTCGGTCCTTACAGTCGACGCTGCTACATTAAAAGGTCTTACAACATGCGGCACCATGTGGCAGGGTATAGAGGTCTGGGGTGATAAAAATCAAGCACAAGGAGTGGTGCAGTTTCCTACCACGGGTCAGCTTTATCAAGGTAAAGTCGTTCTTAACAATGCAACAATTCAGGATGCACATAACGGTGTAGTTGCGGGACGTAGCACTAATACAGGATTCGATCAGAACTTCGGAGGGGGAATTATATTGGCGACGGGAACCCAGTTCATGAATTGCGGTTACAGTGTGCGTTTGACAAATTATCCATTTGTAAGCCATTCCCGAATCATCGATTGCGATTTCAACAGCACGACTTTGTTAGATCCTGGTTACAATTCTGCTAATTCATATACCTATCCCGGAACTAACAACCAGTTCTATGGATATGCGAATCAAACACAACGTGCGTACACGTTTGTTCAAGCTATAGGCGTACAGACAACGGCCATCGGTGACAATACTTTTAATAATGCAGAATACGGAGTTGTCGGAATACATTCATCGCTAAGGGTAATTGACTGGGATGGAAATGGCATAGGCAATACTTTTTCGAACATTACAAGAAGCGAGTTGCACGGGAATATTTTCGCATCGCCATTTTTTGCAAATAGAGTTGAGAAGAACCGTTACTTGACGACAACAAATGCGATTCATTCTGTTAATGGGAATGGTGATAGAATTACTGGTAACGTCATTCCTTCGGCGAGTAACTTTGCTATTGGAGCGCAATCATCGCGTGCTTATTCCATAAACGACAATAACATTGGATTCCCTAGTTTAATTTGTCCAATCGGAGTTGCTGCAAGCGGCAGTGGTATCATGGGTGGCATGATTGGTTTTACAAGCTCCGGGAACTTATTTACTCAGTGCAATTATGGCGTCGTTACTTTCGGAAGCAATCCGTTCCTCCAAATACATTGCAATACACATGACAACAATTTCGTCCCAACTGCAGTCACAAACAGCTGGTATAATTTTCAGAATAGTCCATTAGCAAATCAAGGCCGACCAGCAATCAATCTTGCTGATGATCGTGCAGGAGCCGGTAATAAATTTATCCAGACAACTCCGATCACCAACGAAATTTATTCTGGGAACAATGTGTTTGATTATTATCGTCACAATGCGAATGTGTCCGCCAATTCAATAATAATGACTCCAACTCCGCTCGGTATTTTGACTGGTGCTAACGTGATCAATACTGGAGTTAATGAAACTGTAACCTCATGTAATCCGAACCCGCCTTGCACAAACTGCAGGACGCAGCTTGATCAACTGGATGTGCAAATTGCGACTTTGGAAGCTGAGAAGGCAGAAGTCGGTGCGCGAGTAGATGGCGGACAGACTCAAGTGTTACTCGACGCAATCAATTCAAACATGTCTGGCGGGCAGTTGAAGAATTTGTTATTGGTAAACTCCCCGCTAAGCGACCAGGTACTACTGGCATACATCGCGAAGAATGGAACACCTCCGGGTTTATTCAAGGATGTTATCGTTCCGAATTCTCCAGTGTCCGCTTCAGTTCGTCCGGCATTGTATTCGAAGATTAATTCGATGCCGAACGGAATTAAGAACCATATAATAGCGGCACAATCCTCTTCTAATAGAACTCCGGCAGTTGTAGATGCAGAATTGCAAGTGGTTATAGGTGAACGCCAGTCGGTTTATAACCAGCAACAATATTTCTACGCAGATCAGTTTGAAGTTGATACCACAGTAAAAGATTCCATGTATTTGCTGTTACTGCGGGAGAATACCGAAGCTTCGAAATCCACGCTTGCATCAGCTTACCTCGCCGATGAAAATTATCCTGCCGCATTAAATGCAATCAATTCTCTCACTCCTGGTAATACTGAGGATCAGGCAGAGAAGGATCTGTTGATGCTCTTGTACACAATTCATTCTAGCGGTCGTGACGTTTATTCAATGACTTCGCCGGAGGAACAAGCGGTTCGTAACTATGCATCGATGTCACAAGATTGTCCAGCCCGAGCGAGCGCCCGCGTAGTTCTTTTTGTAGTGTTCGGCGAACCGATTGAGATGGAATTCACCCCAAGTGTTAATCGCGTTTCTAACGAAAATCAAATTCCTCCAGCCGGGGATGATAATTACCTGGGGGAGAGTTACCCGAATCCGGCAAATGATCAAGTGAACCTGGCTTACAGCATTCCGGAAGGATCAGTCGGCACAGTTGAAGTTTTTGACATCAATGGAAAAGTCGTGTATTCACAAACTGTTCAGAGCAATTCTAACGTTATTGAAATTACCACGTCTGGTTGGTCATCGGGACTGTACATGTGCAGGTTGAATGTAGATGCAGAAATTATCGGCGAACAAAAAATCGTAATAACCGACCGTGAATGATCACACGAAGATCCATATGCATTATTCTGCTATTGTTTCCACTCATCTCAGGGGCTCAAACCTGGAATGGCGTTGGTTCTGGCTTTACCTATGGAGGTCCAACTGGATTTTATTCATCGGATAAGCTATGGATTGGCGCATATGGATCTGCAAATTATTCTTTGGCGGGAATGGAAATGACAGGCTTCTGCTTTCTTGACAGTAATGCTATAGATACTTTACCATCAGGGCTGTGGTATGGTTGGGCGAATTGCGCTCAATGGTACAATGACGATCTTATTGTTGGAGGAGAGTTTTCCTATGCCGGATCACCACCCGGCGTGCCATTTACGGTTAGAATTGCTCGTTGGGATTCAACTTTGCAGACCTGGAATTCTATTACCCCACTAGCAGGGATTAATAATCCTCCAGAATGCATGAAGGTTTACAATGGTGATTTGTACATAGGTGGTCGGATGAATACCGTGAATGGAGTAGCCTGCAATAGAATCGCAAAATGGAATGGTTCGACGTGGTCGAATGTAAACGGAGGCGTTACTGGTTCTATACCGGAAGTAAGCGCAATGGTCGAATACCATGGTTGGTTATATGTTGGTGGGGATTTTTATACGGTAGGGAGTGGCAATTTACCCGCACGCGGCATAGCAAGATGGAATGGGACACAATGGGATTCTGTTGGGGCGGGTGTGGGTGGTTGGATTAATGCGTTGGAAGTTGATACGATAAACGATTTATTGTATGCAGCCGGACAATTTACGTTTGCAGGTGATTCTGTTGCGTTTGGTGTGGCAGTGTGGAACGATACCATCTGGCGACCAGTTGGCTCGGGTTTAGATACACTCTGGACGACACAGGATATTGAAATGTTCAACGGAGAGTTGTATGCGTGTGGGCCGACAATCACTGTGACCACTTTAGGTGATACTTTAAGGAACATTTACAAGTTTAACGGAACTAAATGGGTTTCCGTGGACGGTGGAGCGAATGGTTCGGTGGTAATGATGGAAGTGTTCGAAAATAATTTGTACATCGGAGGTGCAGGTTTTACGGAGGTGGGCAATGGTGTTCCCGCGAATCACATTGCTTGTTACGGCACAACCTGTCCGACTTCGGTGGGAATTTCCGAACCACCACCAGCTGTTCCGTTTACGATGTATCCAAATCCGAACGATGGTGTGTTGCACATAGTCAGCGAGGAACCAGAACAACTTGTTTTCAAGTTGTACAACAGCACAGGTCAACTCGTGAAAGAAGAAAAGTTTTTTCTGCGTTTGGATTATTCGATAGAATCACTTGCGGCGGGAGCGTATACTGTTCAGATCAGTTTGCAAGACGGAAGCAGGAGCCACAGTGAATCAATAATTGTCAAATAACTAGGGAAGATAGCGGTTATAGGCGAAGAAAAAATTGTAATATCCAACGGCGAGTGATCACATTTAGATACATCTGCATTTTTATATTAACGCTTCCACAAATTGCGTCTGCTCAAACATGGAACAGTGTTGGATCCGGCTTTGCCAATGGAGGACCGGCGGGTTTCTATTCGTCTAATAGGTTATGGATTGGGTCTACAGGTGCGGCGAACTATACTTTTGCAGGGGTAGAGACACGAGGCTTCTGTTCATTAAATGGGAACGAAATAGACACACTTCCCGGGGGGTTTTGGGGCGGCACTGGAATGTATTGTGCAAATTGGTTTCAAGGTGCACTTATTGTTGGTGGAAATTTCCCCTACGCTGGGCAGCCCCCTTCCGGTGTTCCGTTTACAACAGACATTGCACGCTGGGACACGATAACCCAAACCTGGAATTCGATTACACCTCTCGCCGGCATAGATTATGCTCCGGGTTGCATGCAGGTGTACAATGGCGATTTATATGTAGGCGGACGTATGACAACAGTAAATGGCGTTGCGTGCAGCAGAATTGCAAAGTGGAATGGTTCAAACTGGTCTAATGTAAATGGAGGGGTAAATGGTCCTTTTGAAGAGGTGAGTGCGATGGTCGAATATCACGGCTGGTTATACGTAGGTGGTGATTTTTACACGGTAGGTAGCAGTAATTTGCCTGCAAGAGGTATTGCGAGATGGAATGGCACTCAATGGGATTCGGTCGGTGGAGGAGTTGGCGGTTATATTTTCGCTTTAGAGGTTGACTCAGTAAATGATTTGTTGTACGCCTCGGGTGCGTTTACTTATGCTGGAGATTCGGTGGCGTTTGGTGTCGCCGTATGGAATGATACTGTGTGGCGTCCTGTTGGTACTGGATTGGATACCCTGTGGGCAACTACTGATCTGGAAATGTTCAATGGAGAATTGTACGCGTGCGGCGCGACTGTGACGGTTACTACATACGGTGACACATTGCGGAACATATATAAATTCAACGGCACGAAGTGGGTGAGCGTAGATGGCGGGGCAAATAATTCAGTGCTCATGATGGAAGTATTCCAAAACAATTTATACGCGGGTGGAGGATTTGTCACTGAGTTCGGTGGAGTTCCAGCCAACCATATCGCATGTTATGGCACAACCTGCCCAACCTCCGTTGGAGTAGATGAACAACCATCACCGGTACCGTTTACCATGTTCCCTAACCCGAACGACGATGTGTTACACATTACAACTCCAGATCCGGATGAACTAATTTTCCGTTTGTATTCTTCAAATGGGCAATTGGTGAAGGAGGAAAAATTCAGATCTCAGTTGGATTACTCAACTGCTGAACTTGCGGCTGGAACTTATATTGTACAAGTAAGTTTGGAAGACGGAACCCGTTCTCACAGCGAGCCACTTATTGTAAAATAAAACGGAGGACCATCAGAACTTAAACCTCGCCTGCAACTTCACTTCTGTTTTGTGATTGCTGTTGATCTGCGTGAGTGAACCTTCACTGATCACATCCTGATTGTAGTAGAAAGTCTGTGCAACGCGGAACCAGACTTCAAGTTTGCGCGTGATGTCCCAGTTGATCATCATGTAGACGCGTGAGCCTTTTCCGTAGTACGATGGAATAGAAAACACCAGTGGCATGTCGTTCTCGTAAACGTAAATGCGGGCATCGTAGCTATCGGTCTGGAACAATGCGTAACGTGCAGTGAAGGACACCGGCATTCCCATTTTCTTGAAGGTCACATCCTGGTAAATTACGAGACCCGTTGCCGCTGTTTCGTTCGACGGATAAAACTTTGTGTACTCGATGCGGTTTTTCAGCTTCCACGATTTTCCAACCGGGTACGCAATGTTGAAACGCAAATTATCCTGCGTGAACGGAACGATGAAATCGATGTCGGCATCTGCGTCGTTCGCATTGATAAATTTATCGCGGTGACGGTAACGGAAGTACATGTCCGTTTTCTTATCCGGTGTGAAATTCAGCTGTACGAGAAAATCGTATGCCTGTGAAGGAGCATCGGCCTGGAATTTCATCCACGGGTAAATCACCATGTCGTAATAGGAACTGAGCGTGAATTTACGATGTGGCTTCGCCTGAACGCCGATGTAAAAACCTTGTTCGTTCACCGGCAATGTGTTCTCGGAAAATGCATTCGCGTAAAGGTTCTGAAATTCTTTTTGGAACCACCGATGATGCAAGGTGAATGCTAAACGCGAATCAGCGCTGATGAGCACTCCGTTGGTGATTGCCATTCCGCCATTTGCGCTGCGTGCGGCTTCGCCGAAGAAATTGAAATTCCTGAGGGAAAAGCTATAGTCGGCGCCGATCACTGTATTCTGTTGTGCGGAAAAATCAAACTGGTTATTAAGACCCAGCGCACGCACAAGCGGAGTGTCGTATCTGGAATGAATCGCAGTGATCCCGGCATTGAATCTTCCCTTACGGAAATTGATGTTGCCGCCGAACAGCATTTCTTTCAGGGAATGACGATCAGCTAGCTCGCCCGGCGTAGAGTGAAGCCCCGTTTCCTGAATGCTGCTTACTTCCAGAATTTCAATGTCCGTGCCGATCGTATCAGCCATCGCAATGTTCGCATCGCGTCTTCTGAGAGAGAAGAACGCAGAAGTTTCTATCGGACCAAATTTCAAAGTAGTAGCAGCTCCACGGAAATAACGGTTTTCATCAGCAGACGTGTACGGACGAATGCCTACAGCATTTCGTTTTGTGGAAACAGTCATGGAAGTTTTGCCGAAAGCATATCCTGTCCATGCAGTGAGTCCTTGTCCGAAACTTACCTGGTAATCGCCGATAACTGCAGATTTTATCGGTCCGATGTTCCGAATGCTGAGGTGTGCGGAATAAAAATCGTAACCCCGTTTCTGCGTACCGCGAAAAAATTCTTCGCCGGAATCTTTCTCGCCGGTAATTCCCCAGCTCACGAAATTTCCGTACGTGAAACGATAGCGTGTATAGATGCGATACGGACTGCCGAGATAGCGCGAGTTCGGACTTTCTGCAAGTGATGCACTGTCGATAGGCGTATAGCCTTGTTGTTCTTCCACAATGCGTTGACTGCGACCGATAACTTCGTGTTTCCCGTTTTCGAACATCTCCTTCACGGTAAAATGTCCGGAATCGAAACGATCAGTAACCGTTACATAAGGAAGAATAGTATAAATCGTCGCGAGATCGAATCCATCCACTGCCTGCAATTCATAAATGCTGATGAGTGCTCCAAATGTTTCGCGGTGAACGAGCAGGTTGTTGATCTGAATGTCATTGAGCAGACTGAGTTCAACGAGTTCTTCCCGCGTCGCAGTGTTCAGGTTGAGCGGATGTTGTTTGTAGTACTGCAGATTTTCTGTGAGCGCGGTGAGATCAGCATCTTCCTGTCCGAGATTCTCAGAGAGATTTTCAATCTGCTGATCAAGTGGTGTGTCGTCTACTGCAGATGTGTCGACTTGTGCATTCGAAATGAACGCAAATAGTAAACAAGCAGATACGAAGAAGTTTTTCATCAGAATCCGTATTGCAATCCCACAGAAGGAGAGAAGCCAAGCACTGAATGAAAGGAGGAAGCAATATCGAGGCGGAATTTCTTCAGCACCACACCAAATCCCATTGCGACAAGTCCTGGATTTGAAGCAGCACCAGCGCGAATGTAAAATGCAGGTAGTGGACGATATTCGATTCCACCACGGAAAGTAGTTTTGTAATCCACATCTTTCTCGGCTTCAGCAATAATGAAAACCTGATCGGAGAATTTGTAGGACAATCCCAAACGCATGATGGTTGGAATTCGCTCATCGAGATTTCCGTTGAGACGTGTGCGTGTTGGATTGAACAGATGCAAACCGAGTGTAAGATTCTTCACGGGCTCAGCCATAATTCCGATTTCTCCACCCACTGCAGAAGATGAACCGTAATTTTCTCCGATGCGCGTGTTGAAATAATCAAGTTGCACGCCCATGGAGAAATGTTCACCGAGCTTTCTTCCGTAAGCGATACCCGCTTTCATTTCGCTGTACTGCGAATAGCCGAACGAATTTATATTGAGTCCGAATACGCCTTGTTTCGCTGTGGGATAGGCGGCAGCAAAACCTTTCATGCTTAATTCATTCATCATGAAACGCGACTCGTAAAAAACACCGGCCTGAATTGCTTCGATGGATG
>CAYUTR010000121.1:0-12846 GCA_964447465.1 uncultured Chryseobacterium sp. | reverse complement strand
TCCTTGTAAATGTGATCCTATTACTTCCGCTACTGGCGAATGCCGGTAAACTGGAAAAAGGATTCGAGGCATTGCGCATTTACAATTACTTCAAAGCACAAGAGCTTTTTATTAAAGCAGAGAAACGACATCCTGCCGGTGCGCATTATGGATTAGCACGGATCTATTCGAACGACAAGAATCCGTTCTATGATGTTTCGCGGGCGCATCACCAGATATTGTCAGCGAGATGGTCATACGCGACTTCCTCAGCGAAAGAAAAAATCCGTCTGCAGAAACTCGGCATCAACGATTCGATGATTGTTAGTCTTGAAAGCAGGGTTGACACTTTGGCTTACGTCGAGGCTCAAGAAATTCATACCGTTGCTTCATTCAATACATACATCGAAGAATATTGCGGTTCTGCATTGGTAGATGATGCAGTTCACATCCGGAATGAAATTGCGTTTTACGAAGCTGAACAAAACAATTCATGGGAAGCCTTCCGCGATTTCATTGTGCTTTATCCGAATGCCAATCAAATTCCAGCAGCACAAGCCGCTTATGACAGAAGACTTTTTGAAACGCAGACTGCAGATTCATCGTTGACGTCGTATGATAACTTTATTCGCAATCATCCGGATAGTCCTTATCGCGGACAAGCAGAAGATCTGTTGTATAGAAAGTCGATTCCGAATTATACCATCCCGGAATACCGTGCATTCATCAGCGCTTTTCCTGAAAACAGAAACGTGCCCGATGCGTGGAAGAGTCTTTACCAATTGTACACGAGCGATGGAAGCTCAACGACTATCGCGCAGTTCTGGATTACGTATCCGGATTTCCCATTCAAGGAAACGATCAAAGAAGATCTGCGCTTGTCGATGACCATGTTTTATCCTGTGCGGGAAAAAGAGAAATGGGGATTCGCCGATAGCACAGGAAAAATTATGATCGACTGCAAATACGAATGGGTGGAGCCGTTTTCGGAAGGAGTTGCGGCTGTGGGAATGCATGGTAAATGCGGATACATCAATAAAAATGGTTCAGTTGCAATTCCGTTTCAGTATGATGAAGGAGAGAAATTCAATCGCGGATTGGCACAGGTTGTTGCCAATGGAAAAACCGGATTAAGCGATAAGGCAGGGAATTTTGTGGTGAAGCCGGTGTATGATGAGATCGGTGAATTCCGTCAGGCACGTGCGCGTGTTGTGCGCGATGACAAATATGGATTCATAGACATGATGGGCGGAGAAGTTGTTCCATGCAAGTATGAAGCGGTAGGAGATTTCTCGGAAGGACTCGCGTACGTGAAAGACTCTTCGAAGTATGGTTACATTGATCGCGAAGGAAGAAATGCAATTGCACCGCAGTACGAATGGGCAGAACCGTTTGATCAGGGATCAGCCCGCGTGAAAAAAGACGGAATGTATGGATTGATTTCTTACACCGGACAGACGTTGATTCCGTGTGAGTATAATTACATCGGAACGTTCAGCGAAGGAATGGCGCTTGTGGTGAAAGATGGAATCTGCGGGTACGTACGTCGCAACGGAAAGATTGCAGTCGAACTGAAATACGATTACAACAGAACAATGCTTGGAGAAAGTCCGTTCGTAAACGGTCGTGCAAAAGTTTTGCTGAAAGATAAATTCGGAATGATTGACACGACGGGAAAAATTATTGTTCCGCGTGAGTATGATGATCTCGGTGCTTATCGTGAAGGATTATTTCCGGCGAAGAAGAAAGACAAGTGGGGATTTGTTGACGCGCAGATGAAGTTGAAAGTTCCGTACACCTACGAATACGCATGGGCATTCAGCAATGGAATAGCACGCGTGCGCAAAGGCGGTCTTATCGGTTACATCGACGCAAAAGGAAAAGAAATTATTGCACCGCAGTACGAAGAAGCAACAGATTGCATTGGTGGCTACTTGCAGGTGAAAACGGATACTGGTTGGGGACTACTTGACTCGAAAGGAAATACTGTGCTACCATGCAAGTACGACAGGATTGAATTTATTTCTCCGTATGAATTGCGTGTAGAACAGAATGAAAAATTCGGTTACTATCACCTGATACGATGTGAATTTGTATGGAAGGAAGCAGGACTGGAATAGTCGCTTACTTAATCTTCAATTTCTGCCCGATCTGGAGAACTGATGTCGACTTGATGTTGTTCAGCTTACACAGCTTGTCCACCGTTGTACCGTTACGTCCAGCAATCGCACCTAACGTATCACCTTTCTTAACCGTGTAATAAGTTGATGTCGACTTAGGTTTAACCTCTGCCTTCGGTTTCGGTTCAATCTTCGCAACTTCCGGCTTCACTTCTGCCTTCTGAACGTTAGGGTCAGCAGGATCGTTTGTCGGAGCTGGAGGAGTAAGTCCTGTTGCAGGCAGCGGATCAGGAACACTGTTCATATTCTCCTTCGCAGTCGTAGTAGCGTAGTCAGGTCCACCAGCGTTGTAGTAGGTATACCAGGTCTTCTTCTTTTTCTTCGAGTAGTGCTTCACTTTGTGCGACTCCGCCATGTACTTGAAGTTCGACTTCGAAAGATAATAGGTGTCGCCACGCAGGCACTGGTGTTCAAAATCAATAATCATCGCAGGATCGAATGGCTGTCCTCTGAATCGTGTTTCGAAATGCAAATGCGATCCGTGTGAATGTCCTGTGTTTCCACCAAGACCTACAACTTGTCCGGCAGTCACATCATCACCGGGCTTCACTAAAAGCTTTGAAAGGTGTGCATAATACGTTTCAATTCCGTTTGGGTGACGAACGATCACAACGTTACCATACGTTTTGCTCCACTGGGCAATGCGAACTTTACCGTTGAAAATCGACATTACGGTATCACCGGTTTCAAGATTGACATCTTCACCTAAATGGTAGCGATATTTTCTGAAAGCGAACTTTGAAGTTGGAGGTCCTTTGCAAGGATGTACGTATTCACCCACTTCAGGTCCGTTGAGAACAATCATCACCGAATCATTAAAATTCAGCACGTCAAACTTCTCGGAGTGAACAGCGGTCGTATCGAAGTCGGTATAAAACTCGCTGGCGAACGTATCGTCTTCCGTAGAATCTGCAGGAGCAGGAGTCTTAGCCGGAGGATCTGTCTCACCAGAATCGCGAGCAGCTAGAATAACTGCAGCAAGCGGGTCGGTTGTATCAGCAAGAAAGGAGATTGTTGGGTCGGTTGTATCTCGCTCGGTATTGTGAGCAGCTACTATTGTTACAGGCGGATCGCCTGCAGATGCATGAGCATCAAGGCTTAACCCCAATAAAAACAGGGCGGGCAGAATGATATGTCTGTTCAGCTTCAAATCTTCGTCTCGTATTACTACTGTCCATTTTCGTTTTAAGTCGCGCTAAAATAACTACTTATTTTAGAAATGCAAATTTTAAGATTGAACACATCTGTCTTGATAACAACCCATTACGAAGGTGGTGGTTAAGGAAACCCTTTATTCATACGGGTTCTAGCGGATTTAGTTTTAGTTATGGACAAAAAGGTGGAAGGATTATTTAACAGAAGTGGGGAATTTGGAGGGCCGAAAAGGGCCATGTGTGGAGGCGAAAATGGGGAAGTGATCGCCCCCAAAGGGTCCTAAACTTTGCATAATTTACCCCCAACTGATCAACCCGGTTTAACGAGTGGTCTGTTGAGGGCAAGTGCATTTTTAGGCTAATTTAGATGATAATGCGAATCCGCCGCCAATTATTTAATGATCAGCTCTTCGGTCAATATTGTACTACCCAACACCTGCACCGAGTAAGATCCAGCCGGCAGGAAATCCAGGTTCAACATCACAGCATTCAGGCCTGATGTCATCTCGGCAAATTGTGAATAAACCAGTTTGCCCAGGACATCGATCACCTTGATTTCAATCGACTCGTTGCGATCGGTTTTGTAGTTCAGTGAGAAGTTGCCGTTATTCGGATTTGGCGCAAGAGACATTGCAACCGGCTGCGATGCATTCTCCAGCACTCCGATTGAAGAGTTTGCGCAAGGAACCATCGGACCGTTGATCTTCGACATATTATTGAAGTCGATGTAACAAGCGTAGTTCACGCTATCGATAAAAGGATTTCTATTTCCCTGCAATGAATCAACGAAATCATTCTTCGCAATTTCGCGCGCATCAGGCAGATCTCCGAAGTGCCATGCTTTGAGAAGATTCTGATCCTGTCCGTACATGATGCTTGCGCTGATCGGATTTGGTAATCCCCAATTGGTTGTAGCAGTGTTGTAACAAGTTGCCATGTAGAAAATTGAACGTGCAGCATCGCCTTTTTGTTCATCGCGCGGTTCGAAAACTGTACGACCGTTAACATCAGTTCCGTATTTGCAGCCGAGATAAGTGTACGTTACGTTCACTACTTCTCCCAATGGATAATTGCTGCGTACTGAATTCGCATCATTCTGATTCGTCGGATACAGGTTGAAGTAATCGCTGTACTCCGGACCGGTTGATGAAGGATAAGAAGGCATCCAGCTGTGACAGTAAGTGTGTTCGCGACTGAATGTTGTCCACCCGAAAGGTTCGTTGTACATGAATGCTTCGCCGGAATAAACGCAATTCACAACACGCATTCCACCGGTCGTATCGCGCGCCCAGAAAAGAGAAACCATGTATGGGCCGTAGTTGCTGTAGAATTTGTCGGTGTGTGGATTCGTTAATGTTGTAAGATCAGAAACGAAAGTTGCTGCAGAAGTATTGATACTGTTGTAATACGATGCTGGTTGCATAGATCCTGCAGAGGTTACGTTACCGCTCAATGGATTTGCACCGAGATAATTTCTGAAAACTCCGGGGCCGTTGAATGTGTATACTGCGAAATAATAATCCTGTACTGCACCAACGTTGTTTGCCCAGAATGAAGTTCCGGCTCCAACGTATGACACTTTGCTGTTACCAATCATGTCGCCGATAGTATAAACCTGTCCGTCAACCGGAACATCACTTACTGCCGCATCATCGCGACGAAGTACAATGTATCCATCAGGTGAACCTGCAGCGGCTGTGTAGTTTAACTGGAAACGATACGATTTCACATTCGTGAAGGTCATATTGGTTGCCGGAGAAGTTGGTTCACTTGCGAAATTTCCACCGGCACCATTGAGGTTTATAACAAACGCCGGTTCATCTGCATCATCGCTGTTGATTGTAAGGACAGCAACGCGCGTCCCAACAACAGTAGGAGTGAAGTCGATGTTGACAGTTCCGTTTCCGCCAGCCGCAATAGTAGGAGGAAATGATGTTACAACAAACTCCGAGCTGTTTGGTCCGGAGATAACCGCGGAAGAAATATTCAACGTGTTCACCAGTCCGTTGTTTTCTAAATCGATGGTGAATGGAGCAGTGGTACTTACCGGTGAACCGACCCAGATTGATCCGCCGCTGATGAGTGCAGTTGAAGTGTAGAACACATCAATTTCTTGCTGAGGACCTGCTGCCGCTGCTGTGAGATTGACATCATCGAGTCCAACGTTTCCTGAAACTTTATCTGTGTAATAGAAACGTATGTATCGTGAAGTAGCAAGCGGACTATCGGTGAATTGAGTATACGAAGCTGTTGGCATATTCGTCGTGAACGAATGCAACGTGGTCCATGCAGTTCCATTCGGCGATTCCAAAACGTCGAATGTTCCACCTGCGAAACTGTTACCCATGAGGTAATAGGTTAACGTTCCGGGTGCTGATGCAAACCAGATCTCAACATAATCGTTGTCGCTATCAAGTTTAGCAGCTGGTGGCGTGTTGCCTGAACCGGTGTAATAAGAAATTCCGGCAGCCGACCAGCCATTCGGAAACGTGCTGGTTGGAAAGCTCCACGAGGTTGGTAAGGTTGTTTGTGCTGCAAGTGTGAATGCAACTGCAGACAATACGATGGTGAGTAATTTTTTCATTTTTGTTTGTGTTATCAGAATGAGAAAGAAATTCCTGTTGTCCACCTGCGACCGAGTCCCATGAAGACTAATGAGCTTCCTGCGTCGAACTGGTTTCCGTTCTCGGCATCAGAAATGTATTTTGTGTTAAGCAGATTGTAAATTCCAAAATTGAAACCAACGTGAATTTCTTCTCCGTTCTTTCCAACCTTCAGTTCGCGGTATTCGTATCCGCCGAAAATATCAACGAGGAAATACGATGGCATCATCCACGATTCGTGATCGCGATTGGTGCCTACATAATTTCCACCGCCGTCGATAAGGTCTGTTAATTTGATCGGATCGAATGACGCGTAGTAGCGGTCGAAATAAGTACAGCTTGCTTTCAGGTAAGCACCGTCGATTGGCTTCCATTTAATCCCGGCACCAAATTGTGTTTGTGCTGCATCGCCCATGTGAACGCCCTTCGCACTGTATTCAATCGTATCAACTAATATGTACGAAGCATCATACAGATAAACTGTTCCAGCTGCATCGTATGTCCACTGTCCAAGCGACATCAGTCCGGTAATTTCCAGTGTCTTGATCGGCTTCCACGAAAAATCAACTTCAATTCCGGTAGTGGTTGTGCTCAACCCATTCATCTCATACGTGTAATCATCGCCGGCATACTGGAATGTTGGTCTACCGAATGGAGGACGATTCTGCCAGATGGTGTAATACAGATTCACGTTAGCCGCGAACGAAGCGTACCGCATTCCGGAACCAAGTTCCGCAGCGTAAATCTGCTGGTACTTAATTCCTGGATATTCTTTGTTGTTGTCATCAAACACCGTGTTGAAACGTGGTGCAAGGTGCATGTATCCTACGTTCACAAATACGTTGTAATGATCATCGATGTTATAGTTCGCTCCTGTTTTCACCGTGAAGCCAGGAAACCTTTTCTTTTTCGTTTCTGCTGTGCGCGAATAATCAGAACCCCATGCATACGATTGCGCACCTACGATTGTGTAATCCTGTCCGCTTTGATTATTGATGAATGTAGTATCTCCGCTTGTTGTGACAGTTGATCCGTTTGTTGCCAACGCAGAACTGGTTCCGTTGTAATACCAGACTTCATTATATCCAACAGCCTGTGCGAAGACGGTATCATCAAGAACAATATCCATCTTCTTAAAATAATCGAATCGCTGGTAACTTGTTGTCGACATTGTTACAGTCGCGAATGTTGACCAACTGTTTTTCGAATATTCTGCCTGGATAAATCCGCCGCCCCAGTTTACAATGCTTGTATTACTGTATCCGATTGTATCACCAACACGCTTCACGTAATAAGCAAGATTCCCAACACCATTGGGCTGATTCTTGTTGCTTGCATCGGTTGCATAGTCACCACCGAAGAGATCGTAAATTTTACGGTAGTGATATCCTTCATAATGACGCAAATCAATTCCGGCGAGAATTGACAACTCGTCAGTTGCCTGATACGTGAACGTTGAAATTCCTCCGTACCAGAAGTGGTTGTTCATTGAAGCAGTAATGTAGCGTGTCGACTTATGTTCGGTTGCACTATACAACGCATCAATGTTCGTGGTGTTGGAGTTGTAATACTGCGTGAGATTGTACTGACCCGTGAGCGTATCACGATTCGGTGCAGAATTAAATCCAGTGCCGCCACCATTACCATAGGAAACATAAAGCACAGTTGACAACGACATTTTATCGTTGATCGTCCAATAGTGTTGCGCATTGAATTGTGGCTTGTGATAGAAATTTACTTTCTCATTGAATTTGCCGGTTTGGCCATCAGCGTAATTCACATATCCCCATGTTGAAGTGTATGTAAGATCGCGATCGCTCTGAAAAGGAGTGGTGAAACCATTGTTTGATGCGTAAACAGAATCAACGTTTACTCCGATGTTGGCGGCATATTCGCGATCGTATATAGCAACCGGAATTTTCCATGAACGTTGTCCGTGTTTCTGTGGAGCACCATTCGCACCTAACGTGATAAGGTGATTTCCGAAACGCTTCTGAACTTTGAAAAAGTACGACCATGCATCGCCCCAGGTCTGATCAGCCCAACCTAAGGTTGTTTTGCGTGAACCAGCGAGCGTTACGCCCCATCCCTTTCCGAATTCTCCTGAAGTAAAACCGAATGACAGTTTATTGGTGGAATTGCTTCCCATTTCTGTTCTGAACGAAAATCCACGTTTCTGCTCAATTCCATTTGTAAGAATGTTGATTGTGCCACCAACAGAGGGGAGCGCCAATCGCGAAGCACCCAAACCGCGTTGCACCTGCATCGTGCGTGTAACGTCGCCTAGTCCATCCCAATTGCTCCAGAAAACTGCGCCGGTTTCCATGTCGTTTACCGGAACGCCATCTACCAGAACGCCAACACTTCTCTGATCAACACCGCGAATGTTTACTCGTGAATCTCCTGCACCACCACCTTGTTCGGTTGCATACGCACCGGGAGTTGAATTGAGCAGCATCGTAATGTCACGCATTCCACCTTCCTGCTTAATCTGAAGCGCATTTACATTGGTAAATGCAACGGGTGTCTTGCGATCGATTGCAACGTCAGCAATAATTTCAACTTCTTTGAGCGTATTGCTTTTGCATTGCAAATCTGCTGTTACAGGTCTACCTGCAACTCTGATGGTCATTGCTTCATGACGATACCCGGTGTATCGAACCTGGAGCGAATGACTTCCGTCGGAAAGCGTGAGTTTGTAATTTCCATCAATGTCTGTAACGTTCACTACTTTCCCGGAATCGGCAACAACTACAGCGCCGATCAGCGGTTCACCCGAATTTTCATCGGTTACCTTTCCGGAAACAACCTGTTGTGCAAACGATACAACCGTTAGCAGAGCAAATGCGACTGAAAATGCAATGTGTTTCATCTTGTCTGGAAAAAATATGGTGCGAAATTAATTCCGCACCATATTGTAATGTACATGATCCTTGTCAATTAAATCAGCGCAAGGTGATTTTTGAAGTCAGCGTGTTTCCACTGCTGAGCTGTACCTGGATCATGTACATGCCGCCCGGCATGCCTGATAAATCAATACGCTTTGAAGATTGCTGATCAGCAGATGTAAATTCTTCCACCAATACCACTTCACCAAGTGTATTGATTACTTCAATGTGTGTAATAGTTGCAGAAGCATTCACTACGAACTGTCCGCTTGTCGGGTTCGGGTAAACGCTCATTTTATTTACAGTATTGCTTTCTGCGATTCCAACATTTGCGCAATTGCAAGTGTGTGCTCCTAAACCACTCCATGTGTCTTCCGGAAGAGAATCATACTGTGCAGTTACATCGAACGCACTTGGATTAGTTGTAGTTCCACCAGTCACCACCGACTTGCGTACAAGTGTGTGATCTTTTGTCCACCATGCACCTTGTGCGTCTGTATAAGGAAACACATCAGACCAGCTCTGACCTGGATCTTCGCCGATCTTACCATATATGTCGATGATCGCATAAGGAGAAACGCGAACAAGACAAATTGCGTCATCACCGTTCTGGTATTGTGGATCAGGATATGCACCACCGAGTTGGTCCGCCATGTTCTGAAGAACTGTGTCGCATGCAGGAGAATTTGGCGCAGTTGTAGTCTGTCCGTTTGCAACCACCCAAACATCCAGTGCGGCAAGTGTTCCTGCCAGCGCGAAGCTATCAGCACCGATTGTAGAACCATTTGAATAGCGGACAATGCGATAATTGCTCAGGTTAACCGGCGCCTGAGTTGGATTGTAAATTTCCATCGCTTTATTATTTCCAGAACCTTCCACCATTTCAGAGAAGAAGAGCTCTGTGCAGAAACTTTGTGCATTCAGCGTGAACGTAGATGCTGCGATTGCAAATGAGAGTAGAATTTTTTTCATGACGAAAATTAATTGACGCGCCTTATGAGCTACGTAGTTTGTTTTGAATTTGTTTTACTTAACCAATCTAAAAACACGATGTTCCTTTTTGTGGCAACATGCATGCTGAAGCGGTTTCGGACTATTGCAGATAGCAACTCCTTGAGGGTGTTCACTTCAGAACAGGTTGCAAATGTATGGCAAATTCCAACCCGCCTATGAGCGCACTTTTATGTTTTCGTTAAGCGGAATCGTTCTGAACCGTTTTGGCTAAAAAAATTAGTTGACCCTTTGGGGGTGATGCAATTATCTGACTCATATTCAGCGGTTTGATGTTCGACGAATTTTCTGAGTGTGGAGCAAATCGTGAATAATTTGTCAATAAAATCAGGGAATTCCGGATCGGACCGGGACGTCTAACCCTCGTTTTTGTTCTGATTTACGTTTCGCGCTGTTCAACCTTATTTGTCATGCTTGAATTCAAACATAGCGGAATCGTTGTAAATGAACTTTTCGACTGACTTCTTTTCGTGGATGTAATATTCTATACGGGTTTCTGCAGAAAATCTGTCGCCAATATTCTGTTACATTTGCGCTGAAAAATTTAACAATATCTGCAATGAATAAAGGCCCTGTTTCCCAGTTTATCGATCATCACTACCGTCACTTTAACGCTGCTGCATTGAAGGATGCTGCTATCGGATATGAAACACATTTGCTCGAAGGAGGAAAGATGCTGGTTTCACTCGCCGGTGCGATGAGTACTGCTGAACTGGGAGTTTCATTGGCAGAAATGATTCGCCAGGATAAAATTGCGATCATCTCTTGTACGGGTGCGAACCTCGAAGAAGATCTGATGAATCTGGTGGCGCATTCACATTATCGCCGCATTCCTAATTACCGCGATCTCACTCCGCAGCAGGAATGGGAATTGCTCGAGAAGGGAATGAATCGCGTGACTGATACTTGTATTCCTGAAGAAGAAGCATTCCGTCGCTTGCAGAAGCATGTATATGAGTTGTGGAAAGACGCTGACACGAAAGGAGAGCGTTATTTCCCGCACGAGTTCATGTATAAGATGATCAACAGCGGAGTGTTGAAGCAGTACTATGAAATCGATCCAAAAAATTCCTGGATGATCGCAGCGGCAGAAAAAAATCTGCCAATCATTGTTCCGGGATGGGAAGATTCTACGATGGGAAATATTTTCGCATCGTATTGCATCAAGAATGATCTGAAATCGACCACCATGAAAAGTGGAATTGATTACATGGTGTGGCTGAGCGATTGGTATCGCAAGAATTCTTCTGGCAAAGGCGTTGGCTTCTTCCAGATTGGCGGAGGTATCGCCGGCGATTTCCCGATCTGTGTTGTTCCAATGATGTACCAGGATCTTGAATGGCACGACGTTCCTTTCTGGTCGTACTTCTGCCAGATATCTGATTCAACTACTTCATACGGTTCTTATTCGGGCGCAGTGCCGAATGAGAAAATTACGTGGGGCAAGCTCGACATCAACACTCCGAAATTCATCGTAGAATCAGACGCGACGATTTGTGCGCCGCTGATTTTTGCGTGGATTCTCGGCTGGTAAACCGCGGCGGCACGGAGTTAGCGGAGGCGCGGCGACACTTAACCGTTTTCGATGAGTTCTTTTCTCAATTTCACCGTGGTGAAAACTGCGACGGAGATCATTAGCAATATTACAACTCCGAGTATGTGCCACTCCGGTCTTTTCACGTAGAGAATGAAAATCGTGAACATGGAAATCCATAGCCGGTACAATTCTACTTTGTGAAATGTATTGCTGATGTTGCCATTCAGAATAAGTGCGCTCGCAGAAACCGAACTTATCCCAATTGCAGCGTAGAGTACAAATTCCCATGTTGTCTGAAAATCTTTGAAAAGCAACATTGCGATCAGTGCAGGAATTGTTGTGATCAGCATGAAGAATGCGTATTGCTTTAGTCGCGGGGAAATCTCTTCCGCGTCGATACTTAATTTCTTTTCAATATCCGGTTTCGGAGTTCTATCGGGCGGCAAAAACAGTATGGCAATTTTCTCTGTGAGCTGCTGCTTCATTTTCATCGCACGCCAGAGGTAGTTGTAGTAATAACCGATTGCAACGTATGGATTGTTGTCGGCATACGGACCTTTTATTCCGTATTCTACTTTCTCCGTTTCTTCCTGAAACGTGCCGAACATTTTATCCCAGATAACAAATGTTGATCCGTAATTCTTGTCGATGTAAATGTCGTTCCGACCATGATGAACACGATGCTGTGACGGCGTGACCAGAATCTTTTCAAGAAATCCCAGTTTCGGTATGTATTCTGTGTGTAATAGGAAATCATAGAGTCCCGAAACTTTCAGAATGATGAGCAACATCAACGGATCGAAACCAAAAATCGGAAGTAGACTCCAGAATATAATGCGATTCACTCCCTGAAAAAAGGAAGTGCGGAATCCATTGGAGAAATTAAAGTGCTCAGACGAATGATGAGTGACGTGTCCGGCCCAAAGAATATTAATCCGGTGAGAGAAACGGTGATACCAGTACGAGAGAAAATCAATTGCAACATAAGCGATAAGCCAGATGTACCATTGATTTCCTAAAGTGTACAAGTGAAAATGTGAATACGAAAACTCGAGTGCGAAGAATAGTGCAGTGAAATACACCAGTGAGAATACCTGATCCATGGCACCAATGGTAACGTTCATTGCGAAGTTGCCGGCGGTGTAAGTATGTCGGTCATGGCGGTAACTGATGTACCACTCGATAAAGACGATGATAAATAGAACGGGAATGATCAGAACAATTGTGTTAATCATAACAGTATGTTTTGTGATCTCCGGACAGGACGCAACTATTACATGCACGCGCGCATGAACCAGTAGATCGGTTTCGATGTTCAGTTAGGAATGACTAAAGAATGGAAGAGGGAGAAGCGAAAAGCTTCAGTTGTAAGACGACTACTTCACAGGAGGGAAAGTCGTGATGCAGAAAATTGTATTGCGGATGCAATTACAGCGAACAATGGAAATTGAAATATATCCTTTGTTGATTTTCATGATTTCAAAGGTAGTATTC
>CAYUTR010000120.1:0-12860 GCA_964447465.1 uncultured Chryseobacterium sp. | reverse complement strand
GATTTCATTCCCGCACCTGCAAATGATTTTCCTGCTGCAAGAAGTCCTGCAGTGAGGGAAATGTTGCGGATGAATTTGCGGCGTTCCATGATACAGTGGCGTTGGTTCGACCCCTACAGGGTCGCTATTTTCGTGTGCGAGATTTTTTAGGAATATGCGATTCCTCTGGAATCGTTTTATAACAACTGACCGCAGAGCGGTCGCATATTCCTAAAAAAATCATCCCCTCACTCTCCTCCTGACTCCGTAGGAGTCGCACACGAGATTACTTGTTAGTGGGCTCCAGAACCTTAAACAAATCATCCAGGTTTGGAATCAGAATGATCTCTGTTCTGCGGTTCTTTGCTTTGTTCTCCGGTGAATCGTTCGGCATCACAGGAAAATGTTCTCCGCGTCCAGCAGCTGTGATTCGTTTCGGATCAACTCCGTTCAGGATAAGAATCTTCGTTACAGACGTAGCACGCATTACTGAAAGATCCCAGTTGTCTTTTATTTCACCGCTGCCTTTCATCGGAACGTTATCGGTGTGACCTTCAACCATAATATTGATATCGGGATTCGTGACGAGCACTTTCGCCAGTGCGACCAATGCGGAAACACCCTCCTTCTGTACAGCAGTACTTCCGGTTGCGAACATCAGTTTCTCATCCATCGACACATAAACCTTTCCGTTCTTCTGCGTCACAGTCAATCCTTTTCCTTCGAAGCCAACCAGCGCATTTTTCACTTTCATCTGAAGTGCGTTCACCGCAGAATCCTTCGTTGCAAGCGCTCTCTCCAATTCACGTACTCGCATCTCCCGTTTCATGAGCAATGCGTTCAGTGAATCGAGTGATTTCTTTTGCTGTTTCAACCCAATATCCATTCTCTTGAGAGAATCTTCCTTGCGGAACAATTCTTCCTGCGTCATATTCAGCTTTCCAACGAGCAAAGTGTTTTCACTCGACTGTCGCGACATCAGATCTTTATTCTGCTTCAGCAACAACTCGTAGTTTGCAGTAAGCTGATTGTATTGCATGGTAAGAATACGGTAACGCATTCCGCAACCCATTGTATCCATTTTCAATTTGCTACGTTCCTCGTTGCATTCTTTAATTTGCTTATCGAGTTCGAGCACTTTTGCATCGTAATCTGCAGTCAGCGTTTTGAGGCTGTCGCGCGATTTCTCGGCAGCAACGCGATGTGCTTTTTCTTCTTCGTATTTACGTGCAGGAACGCAGGCAGCAACCAGGAATAAAGCTGTAATTGAAAATGCAAGGATTTTACCAGTCATGACTAAGGGTTTGAAATTTGGTTCTCCATTGGGAGCACTGTTGGCAAAGATAGAAAGATGCGATGCGCAGGTGGTTTGACATTGAGCAAGTTATTAACCTGCGGGATGTTAACTATGTAAAACAAAACCGGCATCTGAGTGAGATGCCGGTTCAAATATCGTTCCGTAATTTACTTTTTCGTGGTATCAGTTCCAGCTGCAGCAGGATCGTCAACATCCAGCCAAACACGCGTCATATCGCGGAATTCCATTGGATTGATGTCGAAGTTGCGAACGTTACGCTGCACAAGACGGTCATTGAGCTCGTAGTAAATCGGCATAATTGCTGCATCTTCAATCTGAACGCGATCGGCCTGAAGGAACAGGTCAGCACGTTTAGTAAGATTCGGCTCGTTTACCGCTGCAGTGTACAGTGAATCAAAACGCGGGCTTGAGTAACGCACAGAGTTCGTTGAAGAACGTGCACTCAGATCAGCAGGAATGTGTTCGCTGTAAAGTGTAGTCAGGAATGTTTCCGGATCCGGATAATCTGCAATCCATCCTGTTCTCCAGAACACCGACTTGCCGGTTTCAATTGACTCAAGGTGCTGTGCGAATGGAATGGTTTCCACTTTCACCGTGATTCCAAGTACTTCGTTCAGCTGGTGAGCGATGTAATCTGCCGTGATCGTGTTACGGTCGCCACCACCGCTGTTGATGCGCAGTGTGATTTCAGGGAAATTTTTTCCGCCAGGGAATCCTGCTTCTGCAAGATACTTACGCGCCAGATCAGGATTGTAGTTATAGCCCTGTACGCTGTCGGCGTGATAACCAACAACACTTGGAGGTACGATCCCGAATGTTGCAGGAATTGCATCACCCATCAGTTTCTTCTCAGCAATTTCCTGGCGATCGATTGCATAGTTGAATGCAAGACGAACATTCTTGTTGTCGAACGGAGCAAGCTTGTGCTGGAAGCCATAATACGTCAAGCTCATTGCGGGAGCCGACTGCATGATGAAATCTGTTCCGTGCACTTTCGCCTGATCTAATTCACCGAGAATGTCCTTCGTCATTTCAACCGGCAAACGGAAAACCATATCGAGTTCGTTGTTACGGAACGCGATAATCTCTGAACGTTTGTCTTTGATGAAACGGAACTGTACGATGTCGAGGTAAGGCAAACGGTTGCCGTGCTCATCAAACGCCCAGTACTTCGGATTGTAATCGAGAATTACTGATTCTCCTTCGGTGATGCTCTTCACTTTGAACGGACCGGTTCCTACGCAGTGCGTACGCATGTCATCACCGTATTTGTCAAATGCTTCCTGCGGATAAACCCATCCACCTTGCGTAGCAAGAATCTGGAGGAATCCCGGCATCGGGAGAAGCAATTTAATTTCAATTGTAGAATCGTTAAGAACAGTTACACCGGAAACTCCGCCAGCAGGATACTGGTTCTTTTCAGTTGCAGCGAAGTAATCGTTAGCACCAACTACACGATCCTTGAATGTGTATGTGAACTGCTGATTGTTCGGTGATGAAGAGCAAAGTTTATCGAATGTAAATTTCACATCGCCTGCAACGAGTTCGCGGCCTATGCCTTGAGTAGTTGCAAAACATTCGTCATCATGGAACATTACACCTTTGCGGATGTGAAAAATGTAACGTGTGTTACTATCCAAAGCTTCCCAACGAGTAGCAATCGCAGGCATGATCGAAAGATCTTTCTGATTGAATTTCACCAAACCTTCGTACACCTGCGTGCCGATGTGGTGACCAACAACTTCAACAATATTCAGCGGATAAAGCGTGCGGAAATCCTCAATCTCGTTCATGCGGAAAACTCCGCCGTACTTCACGGGCCCTTGTGCTGTACGGGTTCCTTCAGGAGGACCCGGATCTGGAGAGCAGCTCTTGTTCACTAAAATTACCACTCCAAGTACGAGGGCAACTGCGAGAGCACCGGTCAATCTTTTCATAATAAATGGGTTCTGCGTTTTCAGCGCCTAAAATAGGCAAAAAACGCGTATAGCGGGGTTCCCAATGACGAGCGATTCGTTTTTTTGTGAACCAGTTTCTATTTACCTGATTGTCAGAGAAATCGGACAGTGGTCGGAGTGCTTCACATTCGACAGAATCTCCGCTGAGAGCAGCTCTTTCTGCATTCCTTCCGAGGCCATGTGATAATCGATGCGCCAACCGAGGTTTTTTCCACGTGCATTCTGGCGAAAAGTCCACCACGTATAGTTGTGCGGATCCGCATTGAAATGACGAAATGTATCAATGAATCCACTATCCATAAATCGTCCGATCCACGCGCGTTCGTCAGGTAAAAATCCGCTCGAGTTTGCATTGCTTTTCGGATTGTGAATATCGATTTCGCGGTGACAGATATTCCAGTCGCCACCAATGACAAGATTGGGTTTTTCCTTCTTGAGCTTATCAATATAACCTTGGAAAAAGTCCATGCTTTCGTATTTGAATTGCTGGCGTATTTCTCCTGTTGTTCCCGATGGCAAATACAGGCTCATCACCGAAAAATCGTTGTAGTCGGCACGCAGAATTCTTCCTTCCGAATCGTATGTTCTATTGCCGCAACCAACTTCTACATGTTTCGGTTTTTGCTTCGATAAAATCGCAACTCCGCTATAGCCTTTCTTCTCTGCGCAATGCCAATAGGTGTGTTCGTATCCAGCCTTTGCAAAAACAGATAAATCGAGCTGCTCCTGTTGTGCTTTTATCTCCTGAAGCATGATGATATCGGGGTTTTCTTCCTGCACCCAGTCGATCCATCCTTTTGTGAGCGCCGCTCGTATGCCGTTGACGTTATAGGAGACAATTTTTGTCATGATTTTTCGTTGTAAGGAGCCGAAGTTAGGGGTTCTCGGTTGTAATGAAAGCTGTTTCAAATCCGTGGGGTGAACCCCACGGTTATCGCTCAATTACAAATATGGAATAAGTTGCATCGCTGCTCTGCAGCGATGAAGATTGATCTTCACGAGCGAAGCTCGTGCATGATCTCAAAAAGTAATAGAGCGATAACCGTGGGCTTCGGCCCACGGCACAACGAACCGGAAACCGTAACTTTATAGATCAATGCTCCGCGCGGTCATCTTCCTGTTTTTTTGTTTCTGCGCGGTTAACGTTGCAGCGCAAGGCTTTTTCCCGCAACGCACAAAAACTTTTTCGGCGAACAACGACACAATTCAACTCGATACGTTGAGTATTGTGAAAGGAACGTTTCATGCAAAAATTGGAACTCGCGAATTGCGCGATAGTGTTGATTACACGATTAACACTCCTGCAGCACTGCTCATTCTGAAGCAAACAAGTTCCGACAGCATCACTGTTTCCTACGAAGTGTTTCCGATCCTTTTCACGGCCCCACGCGCGCACAAGGATCAGATTGCGATGACTTCAACGCCCGACAATCGCGTGAATCCGTTTCTGTACAATCCAACGAAACAGAAATCGGAAGATCCGTTTGCGATGGGCGGACTGAACAAGAGCGGAAGTCTTTCGCGTGGAATTTCTTTCGGGAACACGCGTGATGTTTCTGTGAACTCGAATCTGAATCTGCAGATCTCCGGACGACTCACGGATAATATCGATCTGATGATGGTGGCGACAGATGATAATCTTCCGATACAGGCTGACGGTACAACACAACAGCTGCAGGAATTCGATCGTGTGTTTATTCAGCTTACATCGCCGACAACGAAATTAATCGCAGGAGATTTTTTCACCGAGCGGCCGAATTCGTATTTCATGAAATTCAATAAGCGCGGACAAGGTTTGTCGTTCACAACAACTGTTCCCTTGATGAGTGCAGCAGAAAGAAAATCACCGATTCATCCACCACACAACAGTCCCGATTCAGTTGGAATTCGGTTGCGTGTAACCGGAGCCGCCGCGCTGTCGAAAGGAAAATTCGCGAGAAATGTGATTATCGGCGTTGAAGGAAATCAGGGTCCGTATCGCTTGCGCGGTGCGGAGAATGAATTGTTCATCATCGTTCTTTCAGGAACCGAGAAAGTTTACATCGATGGTAAACTCATGGTGCGCGGTCAGGAGAACGATTACATCATCGATTACAACACTTCGGAAATTACATTCACGGCGCATCAGCAGATCACGAAGGACAAACGAATCGTCGTTGAATTCCAGTACAGCGACAGAAACTATTCCCGTTCACTCGTACATAGCGGAATCACGTGGGGAAAAACAACGCCAATTCCACGACCGTTTTTTACAACTGAGAAGCAACAATTTCGTACAACCCGCATTACACTGAATATTTTTTCTGAACAGGATCATAAGAATCAGCCTGTACAACAAACGCTGAATCGTGATGACATTTTTATTCTTGCGGCTATTGGTGATACACTCAACAAAGCAGTGATTCCCGGAATCGACAGTATTGGTTACACCGATAGTGAAGTGCGCTATGAAAAGATTGACACGATTGTGAATAGCATTCTGTACACTGATGTACTCGTGTATTCTACGATTCCAGACAGTGCAGTTTGGCGCGGAACGTTTACTTATGTTGGTCCCGGTAACGGAAACTATCACCAGGTGAATGCGGCTGCCAATGGAAAAGTGTTTGAATGGACGGCGCCAATCTCCGGAGTTCCGCAAGGAGAGTATGAGCCGGTGATTGTGATTGTGACGCCCAAGAAACGTCAGATGGTTACTGCGGGATATGATTTCTCTACGAAGACAGCAGGTTTTTATGTTGAAGGCGCGATGAGCAGTTACGATGTGAATACGTTTTCTGATGTCGACAGTAAAGACGATCAGGGTTATGCCGGAACGGTTGGCTACAGAAAGAAAGTTGCTGTACGCGATTCGCTTGAATTTTCTGCGAATGTGAAATACGAGTACATGAGCAGATACTTCACGTTCATTGAGCGGTATCGTCCTGTGGAATTCGAGCGGGACTGGAATCTTGGAATGAATGCATACCGTACACCAACAGCTGATCAGCACATGATCGTATCTGCGTTTCGCTTCGGTTCGGTGAAAAATAAATTCATCACCGGTTATGATTTCTCGGCTTTCAACGAAGGGGCGCAATACACCGGAATCAAAAACGGAATTTTGCTTGGCGCAAATCACAAACGCATTCGCACAACGCTCACGGCAAGTTATCTCACGTCGACCGGTGCTTATGGAAAAACAGATTTCAGTCGCGAGCGATTGAACGTCACAATTCCTTTGACGAAAATAATTTCTATTGGTGGATGGGAACAGGTTGAATTCTCTCACCTCCACAAGCCGGGAAGTGATACGCTGCAAGCTGCCAGTTTCGGTTTTGTAGAATGGGAAACGTTTGCTCAGATTGGTGATTCTTCCAAAACTTTTGTTCGCGGATTTTATCGTCAGCGCGCTGATTGGCTGCCGCGTTACACAGTGCTCGACATGGCGACCTTCGGTGAAAGCATTGGCGCTTCTGTTGGATTCAATCAACTGAAAGATCAGCGACTGAACATCACGGCGAGTTACCGCAAGTTGGAGATCAGAAATTATTTTCTCACGAATCTGCAGCCGGATAACACGGTTGTTGGTCGCGTAGAATACTCGTTGCGTTTGTTCAAAGGTTCCATCGATCTCAACACATTCTACGAAGCCGGTTCGGGTCTCGAAGTGAAGAAAGAATATTTCTACCTGGAAGTTCCGGCAGGTCAGGGCGCTTATGCGTGGACAGATTACAACGGTAACGGCGTGAAGGAACTCAACGAATTCGAAACCGCGTTGTTCTCCGACCAGGCGCAATACATTCGCGTGTACACACCGACGAATCAGTACGTGAAAGTGTATACGAACCAGTTTTCACAGAGTATCCGTTTGAAGTCGCCGCAGAAGTGGCAGCAGAAAAAAGGATTTCTGAAACTGCTCACCCGTTTTTCTGATCAGGCTGCGTATCGTGTTGACAGAAAAACACAGAGCAAACTTTTCGAGCACGCATATGTTCCGCAGATCGATGATGCCGGCGATACATCACTGGTAACGTTGAACGCTACGATCCGCAACACGATTTTCTTCAATCAGCTTTCGAGCAAGTTCGGCTTGGATTACACGTGGCAGACTGTACGCGGAAAATATCTGCTCACGAATGGATTGGAGTCGCGCGGCAACGCTTATCATCAATTGCGCATGCGTTGGAATCTGACGCGGGCTTTTTCAAGTCTCATCGAATACAAGAGCGGCGTGAAGCAGAATTCTTCGCAGTTTTTCTCAACGCGGAATTATTACATCACCTATTTCGAAGCTGAACCACGATTGAGTTACCAGCCGGGTACAACCTTCCGCGTGAGTTTGATTTATCGTTACGCAGAAAAGAAAAACTCTGCAGATCTCGGAGGAGAAACAACCAATCTCCAAAAGTTCGGAATTGAGTTCCGCGCTACGAAAGCATCCAAAGGCGGAATGACAGCAGAGTTCAACTACTTCAAAATTGCATACGATGGAACTGTGAATTCAACCACAGGTTACGAAATGCTTGAAGGCTTAAAGCCCGGAGAAAACTTTACGTGGAAAGCAGGATGGCAGCAGAGTTTGGGAGGAAGTTTGCAGTTAACACTTGGATATGAAGGAAGAAAAACGCCGGATAATAAACCGATTCATACGGGGACGGCGCAGGTAAGAGCAATGTTCTAACCAGTAAACATCCCTCGTTAAAAGAATAAACTTGACGATTGTCTAGCTAAATGGGAGACGATAGTGCAAACTGAAGGTCGTCATAAACATAAAATTCAAACTGTTGCCTTCAATTGGAATTAACTCGCGAGGGCCAAAGAATCGGCATTGAAAGAAAGCAGATGCATAGATTGAGTTAGTTACTTTAACTACGCCACCTAATCTGAGTCCCAATTGTATTCTATTAATTCCATGGTGCCACTCAGCATTCTCAATGACAACTGTACTGTCCGAATAATAGGGCGGTGGGGATGAGAGGTAAGTCCGATAAATGTCTGACTTGACCACTTTGGTCGGTTTAGAAAAACTAACCTCAGGTCCCATCTCCAAAAATAACCAACCATGACTTCCCTTGGTGGTGACGGCAAAATACGGTGCACACGTCAAGAGGTGCTCATCTACCAGAGTCTCCGTTTTATAATAATTCGATGCCGAAGGTGGCAGTCGGGGATCTCGGGTTTCATTACATATAAACCTGTTATGCAAATACCTTAGTTGTAAGTGAAAAGCAACTCGGGGCAATTTTGTATGATAAATCCCTTCAATAGCTGCGCCGTAAAATCTCGATTGCTGCAATTCGTAAGATTGAAACATGAAATCGTTTGATCCATGTGAGTTGTTACAATTTGTATACGTGCCTGACAGGCCGATGATAATAAAACGATGGGAAGAAGAATCCTGCTGGCCCGTTAAAGACAAGGAAGTGCACAAGCAAATGCAGGTGGCGATCAGGAATTTCACTAGCAAATTTTTGTTTAATATTTGAAATTTACGGTGAACGCCATTAATTAGCAAGAGTTATCCTCGTAATGGCAAAAATTATGGAGTAAATTTACATTGTACCAACAGCGTAAACTCATGCGCAAACTTTACTTCCTCGCTCTTCTTCTTTTCTGTTTTGATTCTGTAAGAGCCCAAACCAACATCCTCTCCACCTCCCCGCTCGCGGAACAGGTCATGCTCGGGAATTACGATCCGGCGCAGTTTATGGCGACGAACGTGATTAATCATCCGGACAGCATTGCAGCGGGAATCATGGCAGAGGTGAATGCAGATTCGTTGAAGAGCTACATCATCAAGCTCGCGTCATTCGGAAATAGAAACACTGGATCCGATACGGTTTCAAATACATTCGGAGTTGGAGCAGCGCGCAGATGGGTGTATGGAAAGTTCACAGAGTTCAGCGCAGCGAATGAAAACCGGTTGATTCCTTCTTATCTCCAATTCGATCGTTTGATCTGTACGACACCACAACACAGAAATATTTTCGCGGTGCTGCCGGGAATGGACACTGCTGATCATCATGTGATATTTATTGAAGCACACATGGACTCGCGTTGTGAAGCACTGTGCGATTCGTTGTGTTCGGCGCAAGGTGTAGAAGACAATTCAACCGGAACTGCATTGGTGATTGAACTCGCGCGCGTGATGAGCAAGTACAGTTACAATCACACCATTGTGTTTCTTGTAACGATCAGCGAAGAACAGGGATTGTACGGTGCAGAAGCATTTGCTGAATACTGCAACACATTCGATATTCCGATTGCTGCTGTGCAGAATAATGATGTAATCGGCGGTGTAATCTGCGGACAAACTTCTTCTCCTCCGAGTTGTCCCGGAATAGGAAACATCGACAGCGTTGGCGTTCGTTTGTTTTCTGCTGGTAGTTTCAATTCTCCGCACAAGGGTTATGCGCGTTTCATCAAGCTGGAATACAAAGAGGAAATTTCTCCGTTCATACAGGTGCAAACAGATATCCGTATTCAATCGCCGGAAGACAGAACCGGTCGTGGTGGCGATCACATTCCGTTCCGCCAGAATTTCTTCACGGCAATGCGTTTCACTTCTGCGAATGAACACGGCGATGCAGATGTAACACAACCCGGGTACTCCGATCGTCAGCATTCTTATCGCGATACACTAGGTGTTGACACAGACAACGATCAGATCATTGATAGTTTCTTTGTCGATTTCAATTATCTCGCACGCAATACAATCATCAACGCAAACGCTGCAACGATGGCTGCAATCGGTCCGAAGATTCCGGATTTCATTCTCGGAACATACGACAGCAGCCTTGTAATAACGGTTACGCAACAAACGCAGTACGCAGTTTACCGCGTTGGTGTGCGCACGCTCACGAACGATTGGGATTCTGTTTACACCATGACCGGAACTTTGATTGACACGATTGATGTTCCACCTGCTGCGTGGTATCGTGTGAGTATAATGTCGGTCGACACGAATGGAATTGAAAGTATTCCATCGCGGGAAATTCAGACTACACCGGTTGGAATTACGGAGTTCCTGCAAGTGATTCCGGGAGTAACACTTATGCAGAATCAACCGAATCCGTTTGACGAGGCAACGTACATTCTCTTCCAGGTTGATCAGATGCCGGTTTACAAAAATGCATCTGTTCAGATTACCGATTTACAGGGAAGACTCGTGCAGGAAATTCCAGTGGAGATGCACACGGGTCTCAACGAAGTTCTATACACACACGGCTACGGTGCTGTCGGAACATTTATGTACTCGTTGGTGATTGACGGGAAAGTGGTGGAGACGAAGAGCATGGTGTTCGCTAATTAACTTGTCCGACCTCGGTATATCTGAAATCGTGTCAAATCAAATTGTGCAGATTACTCGGCCTGACAAGTTATATGAAGATCCGCACTGAGTTAACTACAGTATTCTCCACCACGCTTGAACGGGCATTTAAAAGTCCAATGCTTTGCGACATTACCAAAGTTCATTCCGGTTATGGGCTCATGACGCGCATCACTCATTGTACGGAAGATGAAACTTGGGGCAAAGTTGGCGGTTCACGAAGAACATTTATGGCCGGATCATTCCTTTACAAACCCGGACAGTTTGCGATGGACCGAGTGGTCGACAGAAGAGAAAACGAATACTGGAAAATTGAACTTTACGAGATCAAGCCATGGATTCTTGGTTTCAATAAATTCGAAGGCGAGTGGATTACATCGCAAATGCGTGATGGAAAAATTCAGATTCGTTACATCTATACGCTGTTCTCTGATCAGTGGATTTTGTATCCGTTCCAATGGTTATTCACCAAAACCATCTGGAGAATTTACATGCGGCACGTGATTGAAAAAGTACGGGGGCTGGCGATGAGTGAGGCGCCGTATACACATACATGAACAGCTACAGTCAAATTACCATCAGGAAAAGCCGATTTATGCAAATGTCACTTGGCTAACCATTGGTAAAATGGCCTATTTTTGGGTTCATAACAACTTAGACCCTGATGAAAAATCTTACTCTTGCCCTCTTGTGTTGCGCACCACTATGCGCTTCTGCTCAAAATTACCTCGATCGTTATCTGGTCGATACGTTGAGCTACACCGTTGTTGGTTCTTCAACCAATCTGGTGAATGCTCCACGTGATTTCGACGTGAAGCCCAATACCAATGAAGTTTGGGTATGTAACTACGGAACAAGTCAGGGTTCAAACTTTGTTATTTTCTACGATGCAGGATTAACAAGTCAATCCAGCCAGTATCGGAAGGACTCGCATACCAGTCACTTTAACTGTTACAACAGCGCGATTTCTTTCGGGAACCAGGGAGAATTCGGAACCATCGGTGAAATGCAGAACATGAGTCCCGGCAGTACGTTTATGGGTCCGTCATTGTGGTCGCAGGATACCAACATCTACTCCCGCGTATTCCAGAACAACTGGGTAAACGGATTGCCGCTTGGAAGTCACCTCGACATGTTACACCAGAGTCCTTACGGAATGGGCATCGCACACGACACAGGCAAAGTGTACTGGGTATTCGACGGTCACAATTCAGATATTGTACGGTATGATTTCGTAATGGGACATGGACCCGGTTATGATAATCACTCTGCTGGAAAAATCTGGCGCTATACTGATGTAAACGTAACACGCGTAAATGGTGTTCCAAGTCACATGTGCCGCGATACGACAAGTGACTGGTTGTACTTTATTGACGGAGGTCCTAAACAACTGAAGCGTTTAAATACAACGACAGGAAGCGTTGCAGGAAATCTTACGCCTCCGGCTTCTGCAAATGAAACACTTGCCGGTTACTATGATGTGCAAGGCGCAACAGTGGAAGTGGTTGATACGTTTGCAACACAGCCATGTGGATTGGAAATTTATAACGACCGTCTTCTGGTGAGCGATTACACAAACGGAAATATTTACATGTATGATATCAGCGGTGCAAACCCGGTATTCATGGGAACAATTGCAACGGGTCAGGCGGGAATAATGGGAATCAAAATAGGTCCTGACGGTAAAATCTGGTTCGTGAATAATACGGCGAGTACATTGGTGCGCATTGATGCAACGCTGGCCACTGACGATGCCGCAATACTGGCCATTACTTCACCCTCGATAGAAAAGTTTGAGGGCATGATGCCGGATTACTATTCCCTGAAGCATACCATTTGTTCCAACACCATCGCTCCTGTTGTTACGCTGTTGAATGCAGGATCAAATACATTATCATCAGCCGTGATTGAATATCACGTTGATAACACAATGATGTTTACATACACCTGGACTGGCACTCTAGCTCCCGGTGCATCAGTAGCAGTTACGCTTCCTTCGGCAATTGTTCCCGATGGTTATCACCACATCCATGCGATGGTATCGATGCCAAACGGAAATGCAGATATCAATGCGATGAATAACATTAAGGGTGGTTCTTTCCGTTCGATGGCAACGATTGCAACAGTTCCGTTCGTGGAAGGGTTCACAAGCACTACATGGGAACCTACAGGTTGGTCGCACGAAGGATACAATCCGAACTGCACACTGGATTGGAGCGCAGCAGGTGGTTTCGGTCAGAGCACAGGAAGTGTCAAGATGGATAATTATTCCGGTTCAGAAAATATTACCGGA
>CAYUTR010000119.1:0-12873 GCA_964447465.1 uncultured Chryseobacterium sp. | reverse complement strand
GCCGCAGCTACCGTTTCGTTTGTTTCACTTCCTTATGACGCAAAGATATATGTATAAGTTACTACCTTGCAAGGCATAGTACTAAATAAAATCGTAAGTAATTGAAAATCATAGCATAAAAATTTATTTGGTCAAGATGGGAGATCGGAGATGGGGGTCGGGGGTAGGTACGAAACTAAACCTTCAAGGTTTTTAAAACCTTGAAGGTTTGAACAATTCCCGTCTCCGATCTCCCAACTCCCAACTATCTTTGCACCCACTTATGGATTTCTCGACGCAGTTTTCTCACCTTTTTTCTCTCGACGGATTAATCAGTCTTTTCACTCTGGCATTGCTGGAAATTGTGTTGGGAATCGACAACATTATTTTCGTTTCCATCATTGCCTCTAAACTGGATGATAAAGCTGACCAGAAAAAAGCCCGGGTGTGGGGATTGCTACTAGCACTCCTGATGAGAATCGGATTGCTCTTCGGTATTACGTGGATCATCGGACTGAAGAATCCAATGTTCACCATGGAAGGCATGATCAGTGTATTCACTGAAATGGGGCTGGAGCATCCGTTGGAAGCAGCGCAGGTTACGGGTAGAGATATCATCTTGTTCTGCGGTGGTGTTTTCCTTTTTGCGAAAACAATTTCTGAGATCCACGAGAAGATGGATATGGCCGATGATAGTGAAGAGGAGTTGAAGGAGAAGAAAAAATCATTCAGCATCCGCTCCATCATTCTGCAGATTGTTCTTATCGATATCGTATTTTCTTTCGACTCCATACTTACGGCAGTTGGAATTGTTGATGAAGTGATCATCATGATTGCAGCTGTTGTCATTTCGATGATGATCATGCTGGCATTCTCCGGAAAAGTAAGTGCGTTTATTGATAAGCATCCAACCGTTAAGATGCTTGCATTGGCATTCCTCCTGATGATTGGCTTCCTGCTCGTACTCGAAAGCTTCGACATTGAAGTTCCGAAACCTTACGTGTACAGTGCCATGGCATTCGCATTCATTGTTGAGTTGCTGAATATGCGCATGCGCAAGAGGAAGGTTCCAAAAGGACCGGTTGCACCGCCGAAAACTTCCTGATTGTTGATTATTCAGGTGGATTAGATCATCCCCGATCTTAATAATTCCTTCTGAACGCGTTTGCGCACAGATAACAGGGGATCACTGTTTTTCATTGGACAATGTTCTTTATTTACAGTCATATTTTTCGTAATTTTCCTGTATATACAACCATCATGAAAAAACTGATCGCGATTTTGTCGCTTATTGTTATGTGTTCAACGGTGAACGCGCAGTTCTGTTACTGGGCCACAGATTTTGGAGGTTCGAATAATGAAGAGAACAGGGGAATGACTGTGGACGTAAACGGGAACGTAATTGTTACCGGAGAATTTTCAAGTTCGTCGATCACAATCGGGTCGTACGTATTGGCGAATGCAAACACCGGTTCAACAGACTATTATATTGCGAAGTATGATAACATGGGAAACGTCCTGTGGGCGCAGAGAACCGGACAGAACATTGATGATATCGGTAGATGCGTGACGACCGATGCTGCAGGAAATATTTATGTAGCTGGATATTTTGGTACTGATACAATTTTTTTCGGATCACTTTTCGCGGTTAATTCTATGTACGGTAACATGGATATGTTCCTCGTGAAGTACAATACGAACGGTGTTCCGCAATGGGTAACAAGCAGCAGCGGATCGTCTGATGAAATTCCATATGCCATGACCATTGATGGCAGCGGCAATATTGTTGTTGTTGGTAAACATTATTCCAGCGCAACAATGACCGTGGGTACAACAACAATTTCCGGTGTTGGCTCCGGTACGAATATGTTTATCAGCAGTTGGGACGCAAACGGAAATCACAATTGGTTGCGTGGTGCAGGGCGTACCGGTGACGATGAAGCATGGGGAATTGACAGTGATGGCGGATCCGGAATTTATGTGACGGGATTCTTCCGTAGCGATACGCTGTACATGGGTACACAGTATGCGGTGAACAATCAGAACGGAAACGAGGATATGTTCGTTGCGAAACTGGACATCGCAGGTAATCCGGTTTATGTAAAATCTTTTGGAGGTGATGATTCCGATTTTGGTACAGACGTTGCTGTTGATGCTGCAGGTAATTGTTACGTTAGTGGAAAGTGGAGAAGCTCTTCAATTACAATCGGAACAAATACTTACACGTCGCCAAACAATTACGATTTGTTGTTCTTCAAGCTCGATGCTTCAGGTAGCGTAGTTTGGTCACGTCGTCCGGCAGGTAGTGCTCAGGATGATTCACGTGGTATTGATATTGATGCGAATGGAGATGTGTATGCATCCGGTGAGTTTGAGGGAAATCTGGTTTTCACTACAAACTCATTCACTCAATATGGAGGTGGCGATGATGTTTATATCGTGAAGTATAATTCAGCTGGTGTAGAGCAGTGGGCAACTAACCTGCAATGTCAGGGTGGAGGAGCATGCTATAACATTGAGGTGGTTGGAGTGAACGACTTTTATATTTCCGGATTTCACCAAAGCACAAATTTTTGGTTCGGTCCGACCAATCTGATTTCTGCAGGTGGATTCGATAGTTACCTCGCTCACATTTATTCTTTCACTACTGCAATCACAAGTTCAACCAACATTACGTGTTTTGGTGCAAACGATGGAGCTGCAACTGTAACTCCACAAGGTGGCTTCACTCCATATACATATTCGTGGATCAACAACGGAGCAACTACTCAAACTGCCAGCGGAATGAACCCGGGTCACGATACAGCGGTGGTTACTGATGCGAATGGATGTACGTCTATGGCGATTATCCTTATTACTCAGCCAACACAACTTACAACCAGCGTTACACATCTCGATGTTGATTGCGCGCTTGCCCAGCAAGGTTCAGCAACTGTTGCTGCGGGAGGTGGAACTCCGGGCTACTCCTATTCGTGGTCGAATGGTGATACAACAGTCGCTATCGCAAATTTATCTGCAGCAACGTATTCTGTAACTGTTACTGACGCAAACGGCTGTACCCTTATGGATTCAGCGGTCATTCTCGCCGTACCTGTGCCTATTGCTCCGATCTGCATGGTCACCGTCGACTCCGCATCGCAATACAACATCGTCATGTGGGATGAAACCGGATTTGCTAACGCAGATAGTTTCATTGTATACCGTGAAATATCAACCAACGATTATCGTCGCATCGGTGCACGCGCGTTGACCGATTCAAGTTATTTCATCGATACTGTCCGAACACTTTACGCACCGAACACGGGTGACCCGAACAACGGAACGTATCGTTACAAGTTGCAGGTGCGAGATACATGCGGACAATACAGCGTCATGAGTGATTTCCACAATACGATTTACATCATCAACTCGACGGGAACTTTCTCGTGGCCTCAGCTTTACACAATTGAGAACGGACCAAACCCTGTAACGAACTATGTATTGTGGCGCGATAACCTAACCAATGGAACATGGGTGCCGGTAGCTAGTGTTGCGGGAACGCAACAGGTAGTATCCGATCCGGCATATGCAACTTATGCCGCAACAGGAACATGGCGTGTGCAAACGTTGTGGAGCATTTCATGCACACCTTCTGCTCGTTATGCTGATCCTTCTATCCAGAGTAACTGGAATTCATCTTTCTCTAACATGCAAGGACAAGCGATTCTGTTGAACACGGATGTGCAAACTGCAGCTCCGGTGGTGAATATTTATCCAACAGTGACGGATGGAATCTTCACCGTGAATACTGATTCGTACAACAATGCAACAGTAGAAGTGTATTCTTCAGTAGGAGAACTGGTTGTTTCGTCTCAGCTTACTTCAGCATCCACACAACTTGATCTCAGTGGTAATGCGGCAGGAATTTATTTTGTGACTGTGAAGAGTGCGGATGGAGTAGTGACTCAGAAGGTGATCATACAGTAATCGGGGGTAAATAGCGGGGTGGTAGAATGAATTGTAATCTGAGATACGGCATTTCGCTATTTCTTTTCTTTTGTACACTGTGCATGAACGCTCAGGTTACGTTTGTTCCTAACCAGAATCAGTGGAGCGAAGATGTTTTATTTCAGTCCGATATTCAATCAGGACGCGCATTCTTCGGAGAAAATAAAGTTACCTACGTGTATTACAGCAACGAAGATCTGAATCGCGATCACAATGAATTACCCGATTCTGTTGATGTAGTGCGCGCTGAAGATGAAGATGCGCCCGTTCGCTGTTTCGCATTTGAAGTGGAATTTGTGGATGCGCAACAACCAACGCTCGCTGGAACTGATCCGAAAAAACATCGTGTAAATTATTTCACGGGCAATGATCCATCTCATTGGGCGAATGATGTTCCTGTTTATGAAAAGTTGAACTATCGCGCAATTTATCCTGGAGTAGATATTCAGTATTATGGAACGGGAAGTAAACTCAAATACGATTTCATTGTTGCACCTGGAAGTGAACCGTCGCAGATAAGAATGCGTTACAACGGTCAGCGATCAATTCGTATGGATGGAGAAAACCTGTCGATCGATTTGGGGTTCATGCAGGTCAAAGAAGTGATTCCTTCTTCGTACCAGGTTCACAATGGTGTGAAACAGGAAGTGAAGTGTCGTTTTTTACTCAGTGGTAATGAAGTTACTTTTGTGTTTCCAGATGGATTCGATGCGCAACTGCCATTGATAATCGATCCCGTAGTTATGGCCTCGACATTCAGTGGAGGAACGTGCCACACACGCGGCTTCTGTTCGACCTACGACGATCAGGGAAATATTTACGCTGCAGGAATTTGTTACTCAGTTGGATTTCCGGTTACTCTCGGCGCTTACAATATTACCTTTTCCGGAGGTCGTGATATCGGAATCAGCAAATACAATCCGGACGGAAGTAGTTTGTTGTTCTGCACCTATCTCGGTGGGACAGCTCTCGAGTCGCCGCATAGCATGATCGTGCAAAACGGAAATCTATACTTGTTCGGAACATCTTGGTCGACTGACTTCCCGGTTACCGCACAAGCGTATAGTCAGGCGCTCAACGGCGGTGGTTTTTGTGATTTGGTCGTTTGTTGTCTGAGCACTTCGGGTTCAACACTGACAGCTTCGACATACATTGGTGGTAATTGGACCGACGGATTGAACATGATGTTGGCCTACCGCTCTGATGGACGGAAAGGGGAGATTATTATTGCGGCGAATGGTGATGTGTTGGTAGCGAATTGTGCTTTGTCGCAGAATTTCCCTACAACTCCAGGCGCATACCGCACAACATCCACTGGAGGGCAGGATGCAGTTGTTTTCCGGATGAACGCGTCGCTATCGAGTCTTATCTGGTCTACCTATATCGGAAGTGGCGTGCACGATGTTGCTTATGGAATCCGTGAAGGAAAAGACGGCTCCATTTTTGTTTGCGGGACCAGCAACAATTATTTCACACCTTTTCCTACAGTGCCCGGATGTTATATGACAACTGCCGGTGGCGCATCGGACGCATTCGTCATTAGATTGAGTTCTGATGGATCTGCACTGCTGTCTGGAACCTACATTGGTGGAGCAGGTCGCGACATCGCTTATTTTCTTGATATCGATAGTGAGGGCGACGTTTACGTTTTTGGCGAAGCGAAGAATGCTGTTGCGACTTCAGGAGCCTATGCGATTCCGGGAGCCAAGAATTTCATTGCAAAGTTTGACCCTGCGTTAACCACACTGCATTTCTGTTCGGTAGTCGGTAGTGGTTCAGTTACGAGTATGAGTGCGGGTGGCCCACCTCCAACACCACCCGATCCTGATCCGCACACAAATTACACCATACCGCGAGCTACCGTTGTGCCCACTGCGTTTCGGGTAGATAAGTGTAAACGCATTTATTTCTGTGGATTTGGCGCAGATGAGGAGTGGCCACTCACACCCGACGCACTATATTCCTTCGCAGGGGACTATCAATTTTATGCTGGTGTCCTCGAAGAAAATGCAACCGATCTTCTTTCATCTACTTTTTATGCAGGTTATCATACCGATGGCGGGATGGGTCGCATAGACGAGCATGGAATTCTTTACCAGGCAGCGTGCATCGGTGGCACGTATTTTCCGACTACAGCAAATGCGTTTTCCGATGGTTCAGTTGCAGCTGATTTTGATGTGTGTGTGTTTAAGATTGATCTGCACATTGTATTGACCAAGGATATTGTTATTCCAAACATCTTCACTCCAAACGGAGATGGAATCAACGATCGATACATTCCGCAATATGTACTCACTGATAATTACGTAACCAGAATCTATGATCGGTACGGCACGCAAGTTTTCAGCAGTTCCGATCAGAATGAAACGTGGGATGGAAAATACCATGGCAACGATTGCGCAGAGGGCGTGTACTACTGCGTGATCGAATACGAGGTGTGTTTTGAGATGAAGGAGAAGACCGGTTTTCTGCATTTGCAGCGATAAAAAGGAACGCGGATTTATTTTGTACGTTGGTGTTAGGTGCTTCGATAGGATGAGAGGGAAAGACGACAACCGCAGGCTTCGGATTTTATGAGATAAGCTTAAAAAAAGGAACGCGTTTCTTTTCAATATCGGCAAGTTTATCTCATAAAATCCAAAACCGGGTTTTGAATTCACCGTAATGATCCTGATTTACCGTTAGAAAACAACGAACATAAAATCCGCGTTCCTATTTTTCGCAATTGAATCCAGCGAGATAAACTCAAGCTTATCTCATAAAATCCGCCAACCGAAATATTCTATTCACCGCAATTATCCTTGCGAAGCACATTAGCAAACAACGGACATAAAAATCCTTGTCCAGAGCTTGCCGAAGGGCGCGTTCCGATAAGAGCTACGTTCGGGTTTATCTCATAAAATCCGCCAACTGAAATATTCTATTTACCGCAATTATCCTTGCGAAGCCCATTAGAAAACAACGGGCATAATAATCCGCGTTCCTATTTTTTGCGTTCCAATTTCTATTTCCCCAACGGTTCAGGCGGACCTGGGAATTTAGGAGTAGTACCGAAAACGGAAACATCCAGCACAGCATTCACTCTCGCAAGATATTCTCTGAACACAGTTGCCCATCCATAGCTTCCCGGAACATCTTTCGCATTTAATCCAACGGCGTTGATTCCGAAATGTTCTGCGAGATAAATTGCACGTTCGTTGTGAAACTCCTGTGACACGATCACGATGTTTTTCTGACCGAACACCCAATATGCACGCACTACCGAATCCAGTGTTCTGAATCCGGCATAGTCGAGCGTGATCACAGAATCGGGTACGCCGAGCGACGTCAACGTGTTTAACATGAATGTTGCTTCGTCGTATTGCACCGTAGAATTATCTCCGCTTACGATAATGTATTTCACTTTTCCGGCTTTCCACAAAGCTGCTGCGGCTTCCATGCGGTATTGGTAGTACAGATTTACTTTTCCGTGTGTCTTCGGACTCGTTCCAAGCACCAACGCAGCCGAAACTTCAGGAACATCTTCAACGCGCGTGTAGATTTTTCCGTCAGCAGAATTTTCAACGAGAGCATTACAGATTACTGTGAAAACGAGCAGGAGGAGAGGAGTGTAAAAGAATATCCATCGCTTCAAACGCGAATTATAAAACCACTTGACAAAACTCTTGAGCATCGCACCTAAATGTAGAAAGAAACAGGGGCGCAGAAATATATCTCTGTGCCCCTGTAATCATATTTTGAACAAGTGTCTACTTCGAGATAATCTTAAACTCCACTCTGCGGTTCAACTGCATGTTTTCCTCAGTCGTATTCGGTTTAACCGGCTTGTCAAATCCATATCCTGCATAGGTCATGCGGTTCGATGGAATTCCTTTCGAAATCAAATAATCTACAACCGCCTGAGCACGATCTTTTGAAAGTTTCTTGTTGTATTCTGCTGTGCCGCGATTATCGGTATGACCGGAAATCTCAATTACCAGTGTTGGATTCTCCTGCATCAGCTTCAACAGGTTGTTGAGCTCGGCATACGATTCCGGACGTAACGTTGCTTTGTTGTAATCGAAGAAGATGTTGTTGAGCACAATACTACTTCCGACTTCCAACTTCTGCAGTTCGATGTCTTTCTTCAGTTCCTTATAGGAAGAACTGTCAGGCACCAACACGTTATCGGAATGGAAAAGATATCCCGGAGCAGTTGCCGTGATGTTATAGTTCTTTCCTGCTGGAAGTGAAACGAGATACGCACCTGTTGCACTGTTCGAATAAACTGATGTAACGAGTTCGTTCTTCTCGTTGTCGTATATGTCAATTCGCGCAGCAAGCGGTTTGTGCGTGATCGAATCGGTAACAATTCCTTTCAGCAAAGTCAGTTTCGGACCGCGATCTTTTGCTTTCTCGATTGGAGTGTACGTGATCTGGTAAATGTCTTTGTCACCAATACATCCCGGCTGACCCGAAGAAGCATAGTACGCTTTCTTGCCGTCTGCAGTCAATTGGTAAAAGAGTTCATCACCAGCAGTGTTCACAGGCACACCAAGATTCTCTGCAGTCGTCCACATGCCGTTTATGCGTGTAGCCTTATAGACATCGTAACCGCCTTTGCCTTTGTGACCTTTCGAACTGAAGTAAAGCGATGTTCCATCAGGGTGAATGAACACACCTTCTTCATCGTCCTTCGTATTGATTGCAGCACCGGGATTAACGGCTTCGCCCCATTCACCTTCCGCATCTTTTGTGCAGATCCAGATATCGCGCCCGCCTAATCCTCCGGGACGATTACTTACGAAGTAAATTGTTTTTCCATCTGGAGAAACGCTCGCCGAGGACTCGTGATTGACCGTGTTGATCGGAGCAGGAAGCAACGTTGGTTCACTCCACGTAACTCCGTTTAGTGATGTTTCCCAGATGTTACCGTTTCCGGCATCATCATCGCGGTAAATCATCATGTGCTGACCATCGTTCGAAAGTCCGAGTACGACATTGTTTCTTGAAGAAATATTGACAGCTGCAGGAGCAGGTGAAGATGCTTTCCATTTGTCGCCACCGCTTGTGGAAATGTAAATCATCTCCATGCTCTGTTTATTCTTCTTAATGTCTTTGTCGTTGTTCGGCTTGCGCGATGTGTACAACATCACCGCACCATCAGCAGAAATTACCGGAGAATATTCGGCATACGGTGAATTTACATCCGCCCCGAGATTCACGATATCAACTTTCACAGAATCATTCTGCGCAGATAATGTTCCGCACAGAATAATTCCGGCAATACTTGCACGAATGGTTCTCATTAGATCATGGATTTGCTGGATGCCGCACCAAACGGATTCGGGAATGCGAAACGCAGGAACACTTCAAAGCCTCCGCGTTTCTGGCTCACCACGTTGAGTGAAGAAACGTTTACGTCGTAACTGAATCCAATCGCATAGCTGCTGATTTCAAACATAGTCGTAGCAATGAACGCATCTTTCGCGCGGAGGTAAGCGCCCATGGAAAATGCAGACGCTTTTTTACGTCCGGTGTATTTCGATCCTTCCTGGATAATGTACTTGAAGTTCACTCCAGGCGTTAGTTCCTGCTGACTTCCCTGACGGAAATAAACGAACGATGGCTCGATGCAAAGATTGCTGTTGCCCGTTCCTATGGAAGCCCAACCGTGAACAACCAGTTTCGGATAGATCTTTTCAGTTGCATCCATGTAATACGAGTACTTCGGACCGTGAGGGTGAAACAATGCTGCACCAATGTTGATCTTCACTCCATCGTTGGATGTCATATACTTGTCACCTTTTCCAAAGTAATAGTTCAGACCAACTCCCAGATCCACAAAATTGTGATTCTGCGTGGTCGATGTCTCACCACTTCCCAGGGAACTGTTCCATGATGTGCCATCGTACTGTTCTCCCCATTGCTGGTTGCCGGTTCCGATCCCACGCTGAACAAATCCGGTCATCAGACCTGCCGACAACTTACTGTTGTCATTTACCTGAAGAATTCCGGAAATGGAAAGTCCAACCTGAGTTGTTTTCATTCCGACATCGCCTGCCTTATCGTTGTAAAATGTAAGACCAAGACCCATGTATGCTTTCTTCTGCTTCTTTTTAAAGAGTGCCATGTCGCCGCTGAAAGCAATTGTCTTGTACGGTTCAGCAACTGTCGACCACTGACTCTTGTAGTTCAGAATCGCACGGGCTTCAAAAGGAACACCAGCGCGTGCTGGATTCAGCAACACCGGTGTTTCGTTGAACATAGAATGGTGAATGTCCTGTGCCTGCAGCGCAACTACGCTGAGCGCGAGTGCTGCAAGTGATAGAGTATATTTCAATGTAGTTTTCATGATCTTATCTTTTGTCGTGGCGTCAGGATCGTATCCTGACGCTGCGGATTTTTACTTTTCGTGGTGTCAGGATCGTATCCTGACGCAGCGGATTTATTTTACAAGAGTTACGTTTCCGTGAGCTTCTTTCGCCTCACCGGTTGAAATGAGTATGTAATTCAATCGGTAAACGAACACCGCAGGATCGAGCATCTTGCCTTTGTACGTTCCATCCCACTTCTGTGCCGGATCTGTGGTTTCGAATACCAACTCGCCCCAACGATCATAAATCGCCCAATGGAAATCATCTACACAAAGCGTTCCGTACACCTGCAGTTCATCGTTGTGCGCATCTCCGTTTGGTGAGAAGATGTTCGGTACAAAAATTTCTCCGCAATCGAAGTCAACAGTAACTGTTACCGTGTCATACGCAGTGCAACCGTTCGCGTCTGTAACCATCAACGTATACGTTGTTGTTACAGTTGGTGTCGCAACCGGAGTTGGTGATGATGCGTTGTCAAGATCAGTTGTCGGTGTCCACGAATAAGTTGTTCCACCTGATCCGTTAAGCTGTGCTGAGCTACCGTAGTTGATGGTAGTATCAGCTCCGGCGTTTGCAGAAGGACCTGTACCAACTGTTACAGTAATGGTAGCAGTATCGGTACACGTTCCGTTAGAAACAATAACCGTGTAAGTAGTACTTCCTGTTGGAGGTGTCACAATTTCAGTTGAACCTGTTCCGCCTGTGTTCCACGAATATGTTCCGCCACCTGTTGCAGTAAGTGTGATCGGTGTATTCGGACAAGGAGTTGTGTTTCCGGAAGCAGTTGCAACAGGAGGAGCTACAACTGTTACAGAATAAGTAGTACTGTTTGTACATCCATTCGCATCCGTACCAACTACTGAGTAAGTCTGCGATGTTGTTGGATTCACGACGATAGATGTTGAAGTTGCGGATGTACTCCACACATAACTTACTCCACCGCTTGCAGTGAGAGTAGAAGTTGAACCATTACAGATCGTGTTTGTTCCGCTAATACTGATCGTTGCAGGAACATTTACTGTTACAACAAACGTCGAAGTGCTCGTACAGCCAATCGCATCAGTTCCGGTTACGGTGTATGTCTGTGTTGAAGACGGTGTCACGGTTTCAGAAGCAGAAGTTCCGCCGCTCGACCATGCATAGGATACAGCGCCGGTAGCGGTCATCGTGCTCGGACTTCCCTGGCAAACGGTATCGTTCGCTGAAGTAATGTTCATTGTTGGTCCTTGCAATACCGCGATGTCGATAGTCGTAGTATCAGCGCAAACTCCATTCAGTCCGACAACAGTATATGTTGTGTTCGCAGTTGGATTCACTACAACAGGAGATCCGGTTAAACTTCCCGGCATCCAGTTGTAAGTTGCAGCACCACTTCCGGTTAATGTAACTGGCGCACCGGTACATGATGTGTCGGCGCTTGCACTTGCTGTGATCACTGGTGTTGAGTTTACAGTTACTGTAACCGTCGTTGTGTCTGTGCAACCCAATGCATCTGTACCGATCAAAGTGTAAGTGGTCGTGCTCATTGGTGCTTCTACAATAAATTGTGATGTCTGGTTACCCGGCAACCACAAATAGCTTGTTGCTCCGGTAGCGCCTAATCCAACACTGTCGCCCTGACAAATGGATGGTGGGTTAGCACCTACGCTTACTGTTGGTGTTGGATTTACGTTTACAACAAACGTAGTTGTGTCTGCGCAATTCACACCATCTGTTCCAATGATTGTGTACGTAGTAGTTGTAGCAGGAGCCACTACAATTGATGATCCCGATAAATTTCCGGGCTGCCAATTGTATGTAGTTGCACCAGTAGCAGTAATCGTTGTTGTTGTTCCTGCGCATACTGTTGAAGATGTAGCAGAAGCTCCGACAGTAATTGGTGAACTCAGCGTAATGTTCGCGGTTACCTGTGTTGTACATCCGTTGAAGTCTGTGATCGTACAGGTGTAAGTTCCTACAGCGAGATTCGATTCTGTTTGTGCAGTTCCACCCGAAGACCAAACATAAGTGTATGATCCAGCGCCACCACTTGGAGTAGCCATTGCACTTCCTGAACTAACGCAAGCTGTTTGTGTTGTTGACATTGTTGCAGCAAGCGCAGGTGGTTCCGTGATAAGTACTGTCTGTGATGTAACACAACCCAACTGATCCGTAATCGTACACGTGTACATTCCGGCACCAAGCCCGGTTGCGGTTGCATTCGTGCCTCCGCTCGGAGCCCATGCATAAGTATAACCGGGATTTCCGCCGCTTGCAACAACAGTTGCAGCACCAGTAAGTGCTCCGTTACACAACACATCAGTTGATGATTGCAGTGATGCAGTTGGTCCGGAAGAAGTTCCTACAGTTACGTTCGCCGTTCCTGTACAACCATTCGCATCTGTAATTGTAATTGTATATGCGCCTGGTGCAAGGTTGGTTGCAGTTGCAGCGGTTCCACCTGAAGGTGCCCATGAATAGGTGTAACCCGGAGTTCCGCCTGTTGGAGTAACAGTCGCACTGCCGGTATTTCCTGAACAACTCGATGGAGAGAATGTTGTTGTTCCTGTAA
>CAYUTR010000118.1:0-12875 GCA_964447465.1 uncultured Chryseobacterium sp. | reverse complement strand
CGTTTGCAATTGCATCTGCATCACGGAACGGAACGCAAACTGCATTTTCTCCGTCGTGCACACAATCAATAGCAATACCCGACTTCGTTACTACCGAAGGAACGCCGGCGGCCATCGCTTCGATGTAGACCTGACCGAATGCTTCTGCTTTCTCATCGACCGGTACATGAACGAAAACGTCCATTAGCTTATACAAGGCGGCCATGTCGGTTTCGAAAGGGACTCGGGTGTAAGACGATTCAGGAAGAGTGTTAAGCAACTTTAGTAATTCCTGTTCATATGGACCTTGTGCATTGCATAATAACAAATGTGCTTCAGGGAATTCATTCCGCATCTGCTGAAAGGCAGGAATTATATATTGAATTCCTTTCCATTCTATAAATCGTGACACTACACCGACTACTGGTGACGGTTTCCCCTTTGCAAAATATTTTGATGTAAGTGCAGTGATTCGATCTTTTGGAACATCGCTGTATTCACGGAGCTGAAATCCGTGGTGAATCTTATGGATTTTTTCCGCCGGAACACGTTCAAGGTCTTTCAGAATATTAACTACGCTACCAGTGATGGCGATAATATCTGTTGATAGCTTGTTTGTGAGCCGATCGTACTTCACTGCAGACGGATGAAAGTCATGATGGATCATTGCATCGTGGCGCGTATGAATTCTCCGTTTGATTCCGGCAAGTTTTGCAGCGATCGACCCGGCCAGTCCGCCTTCGAAGAGATGCGTGTGTACGATGTTTGCTTTCTCTTTTTTCAGAATAGAGCGGATCTTCCTTACACAGCCAGGAATGTTTGTTTTTGAATCGTAGGGAATACGATAAACGGGGAATCCTTGTTTCCGTAAGTGCGATTCAAACGGAGAATCACTTTTGTGCATCAGAATGAAACAGAGATCATACTTCTCTTTACTCAAAAGTTCTGCCGTCCACTCAAACAGCTTTGAATGCGATACCTGGGAAATGACATATACCAGTTTGCGCTTCATCGGGGTTTCGCTATGATGTCAAAATGAGTTCCAGTAAAATCCTGCTGAGCCGATACAGGTTTATTGTCGTAGGCATTGTGGAGTGAATAGTTACACTCTTCAAGGAACTTAACCAATGCATGAGCAGAACTATTCTGCAACTGAAGAAATTCATCTACGGCTTCAACAAACAAGATCGGTTTGTCGCGCCGAAGAACTTCCTGTGCTCCACGTAGTACATGCAGTTCGAAACCTTCGACGTCTATCTTAATAAAATCAATTTTGCCGCATTGTTTTTCACTTACGTATGCATCAAGCGTAGAAACCTGAACGTCGCTCCCAGTTGTGCTTACACGATTTCCGGCGGTATTGTTTGGATTGTTCTCAAGTTTCAACGTACCGGGTTGGTCGGCAAGTCCGAGTTGAACTGCAGTTACATTCTGTTGCTTATTCCACAGTAGGTGTTTTTGCAAATGCTGAAACGTTGAGGGAAACGGCTCGAATGCATAAACGTGACCCGATGCGCCCGTACGTCGCCCAAATTCCAGTGCAGTTTCACCGATGTTCGCACCGATATCGAGTATGATCATTCCCGGGTTGATTAACACATACAGGGAATCGCGAGGTTCCGTTTTTACACCGAAGTAAAGCAACCATTGCATGTAATCGCTGATATCCAATTCGAGCTGAAACCCGTTACGTTCAACTTTGCGTATTGAACCTTTTGCATATTGATAATAGTTCGCCGGAATGCGTGCAGCAAAATCATTCCATTGTTTTCCCGTTGCGCATCGAATGAGCAAAGATTCAGCGACACGATTTTTAAATAGGTTTCTGAAAAAATTGAAAAAGCCGGTTTTCGCTGTGGGTTTGTTCATGGGAGATAACTCAACGAAGCGATAGTACTTCCATAAATCCGGTAGCGTAACGCGCGCGGTATCAATACGCGGAATGCAGCCGACTCAATTATGTTTACGGCAAATGATTTCCGTAGCAAACGATATGCAAAGGCTTTGAAACCGGAAACAGTTGGTTGCTCATCTGAAAGACGTGATTTCAGTTCGGGATGTTTTTTTACTATTTCACGCTTTGAAGTGGTGTAAGCGCGTTGCCGGCCTGCGTAGTAACGTAAACTGATCTGATCGTTGTGAATTGTTTTTACGTTACGATCGAAGTAAAGCTTAGCGTTCTTCATCAAAGCGCGAAATCCGAAGTCTACATCATAACCATCGCGGAGGTCTACGCTAAATCCATCCAGTGAAAGGAAAAGGTCGCGTTGTAACGACATGTTCGCAGTGGTGATGATGAAATTTTCAAATCCCACTTCCAGAAGTGAATGCGTATCGGGGCGCGCTTCTTTCCATTTTTGCTCCATATACAATTTGTAACGTTGTATATCGGTGGTTGTCCGTGCGGGATCGGTGTCGGCACTGCCAGATAAAATTGCTCCGACATTGCTTTCATGAAACCTTACGTGAAGCGCGAGGCATTCAGCTGAAGGCAGGATGTCATCATCAAAAAGAATAACGAGCCCATCACCCGCCAGTCGTACACCGCTGTTTGTAGCGGCCGATGCACCGGCATTTATTTGAAATAGTATCTGAAGCGGAAACGGATAAGCTGAATGACGTGTTTTCAGTTTCTCCGTCGTTCCATCGGTTGAGCCGTCGTCGACTACAATAACAGTAAACTCGCGAAAAGTCTGACCGGAAAGTGCGTCAAGCGTTTCAAGCAGTTTGTTCAGACGGTTAAAAGTTGGAATGACAACGGTTACGGTCACACAGGAAAACTTGGTCGCTCTAAAATACTGAGAAATACGAAGCGGAAAAAGGCAGAACTCCGGTTAAGGACGCTTTTTCCCCCTGAGTTTCACCGCTATATAATCGATGTATTTCCGAGCGCCATAGGAGAATGAATGATACAGCCGGCGTTTGTTGTATTCCAACAGACTTTCTACAGGGCGATGTGACAAATCAATCTCAATTTTTTCTCGCTTGCAGATTTCCACAGCTTCACGCATCCACACCCCTTTGGTGATTGCCGTACAGAGATACGGAATGGGTCCGTGCACGTACTTCCTTGAGTGGTCGTCGGCCAAACCGAGAAAAGCGCGGTTCATTTTTCCCGCACGGTCAGATCCTGAAGTTTCAAACTGCCATGGCGATTCAGAATCCTTAAGGAGTGAAAGAAAATCGGTGCGGTTCCAGATTGCAGCCTGAAGATTAATCAGGAACGGAGCACTGCGACGGGTAACTCCCATGAAACCGTACTTCGGATGAATGTCATACGCGTACATAGGAAAATGATCCGCGCGGAAACTGGCCATGCGGGTAAACACGGCATCTTCTTCTTCCATGATGCGAACACATTCCTTGACGCGATTGTCGTCAACCGGTTCCGTGAGAAAATAATCTTCCAACAAAACCAGCACGTATTTTTCTTTCATGGATAAAAGAATTCTGCGAGTATCTTCCGTCCAGTTCTGTGGTTCACCGGAATGAATAACTGTTACACCCGGATACTCAAATTTTGCGCTATTGATTCCGAGGTAAACCGGGAATGTGTTATTCTTCCAGTAACGGGAAAATAGTTCAAAGAATGGCTTCCACGCGTCCTTGTAAAGGTCGCAGGAGAGAACAAGAAGAGCACAATTGTTCGATTCAGCCATTGTGTACCCTTACGGGTTTAACTTATTTAAGTTCTTGAGTGATCGGAAAATAAGTTTCGCTTTCGAGCCCGCCGAAGGTGCATGTAATTCTGCCAGGGGCGACTTCTTGTATCGGGCATAATTGCTTCGACCCAGTTTTCCGAAGTACTGGTTGATCCGGAACCACCACTCGCCGCAAGCAGCACCAAATTCTTTTTCAGGAACAACATGTTTAACATTGTTCGCAGCGAAGAGTTTCAGCAACCATAATTCCGCTTTGGAAATAAATTCTGTATCCTCTTGCGGATATTTCTCGACAAACAACTGTAAGTGAAGTTCTGCGTCGGCAGCACCAAAATCAACACCGAGCATACCAAACAATCGCGCCTGCGCCTTCCTGATTCCCTCTAATTGGATCGGGTGATGACGGGCACTGATCTGGTCCCTATGTGCGCGATGCTTAATGAGGGGAAGCGGAATGACTCCGAATTCTGTTACAGGTAACAGTGTAATCCAGAGACCATAGTCTTCTGCATGTAAAAATGTTTTGTCGTATTTCAACGCGCCACCCAGTACTGATTTACGGAACATGACCGCAGGGTGTACAATTGGATTTGTGAACGGGAGCGCTGCTTTTACCTGGTTCGATTCAAGAAAGCGATGCGCACCTGCGACCTTGTTGCTTTGCAGATCACGCATAAAAGCCGAAACAACACCGGTAGCCCTGTTACGTTTCATGTATTCCAGTTGCGTACTGAGGCGGTTCGGATCACAAATGTCATCGGCATCCATGCGTGCTATGAACTCACCGCGACACTCCGGTATCATCATGTTGAGCGTGTCGATCAAACCCGAATTCATCTCGTTGTGGATGACACGGATGCGCTTGTCAGTATGTGCCTTGATTTTGCGTAACGAATCATCTGTTGATCCGTCATTTGCAATGATGAATTCAAAATCATTGTGGTCCTGCTGAAGAATGCTGAGAATTGCATCATCAACGTATTGCTCTGCGTTGAAAACCGGTAGTATAACAGAAAGAGTGGAAGTGCTCATGACCGGATCAGGAATTTGCAGTCATTCGTTGGAACACAACCAGTATGTCTGGGCCTGCTTCGGGTCCATACGATTTTATTCGGCTTCTCACTTTTGAAATCAAACGCAACGTAAGAAATGGCCGGAACAACATCCGTAAGAACATCTGTCCCGCACTACCTTCTACGTTGTGTCCATACCTGGCATATGCAAATGCTGTTCGGACCTGACTCGAGAAACTTGTTCCACCAAAATTGATGAATTCTATAGTTGTTCCCGTTACCCGCGCCAATTGCTCATAAGTTTCCCGACTGAGTCTCAACATGTGATGTGGTGGATGGTTTAGCGGATGAAACCAACTTATTTCTACTGTTTGCGGATTATAAGGAGTAGAGATGTACAATCTTCCATTTACAGATAATTTGGCCAGCGCACTTTTGATGAATCCAACCGGATCTTCAACATGTTCCAGACAATGAAACGAGGTTACAGCGTCGAATGGACCCTCCGGGAAATTTTCAAGTAGTCCGCAATGTGCTTCTACGCCTTTTTCTATGCAGCGTGCAACACTCTTTTCGGTTACGTCAATACCTTTAGCAGCTCTGAATCCTTGTTTTTTCATGATTTCAAGAAAGTCGCCCCCTCCACATCCTACATCCAGCAGTGTCGCATTGAGACCGTTTTTCTGTTTCACATGATCTGCAACGATTTGATATTCGCCCCGGACTTCAGGATAATAACCTTGAACGGCGGTCAACGCATTATAGAATTCATCATCGCCAGCAAGCAGCGGGTGAGCAAACTCAAGCAAACAAGCTGGGCACTTGTACATTGAGTAATCGGCTTTGATAATTGTTGAAGAAAAGGGACTGCCGAAGAAGTGTTCCAACGCCTCCAGAATTTTTTTTCGGCTCAGTTGATAACTGAGTCGGGATTCTGATTCGCAAATGGGACAATTTACTAACATGGAAATTATTTAAACCGCATTTTTTTTCTCAAACCATCGGCAAGAAGCCGCCACATCTGCAAATTTTTGTAACGGTGTACATAAGCAACAGAATGATAGGATGACTCTGTAAGCGGAATATCTCCCGTGCCTACAATAAAATTAACATTTCTCGTGCGGTATTGCGTTGGGTCTGCGAAAAGAGTCATCTTCCGCTTGTGCGCTACCACCGAAAAAATAGATTGATCGTGGCGATGTTCAATGAATCCTGGAAGGTTCGGCAATCCCAACGTGTTGGGTTCTTCCGTAATTAGTCTGTCCCGCAAACACCAGTCGAAAACTTCCTGTACAAATTCGATGGACTTCGCTGTTTTGCGATAAACCTGCAATCCGGCATGTATCATTGGAGTATTATGGTAAGAAGGCTCGTCGCAATGCAATGCAACAAACACGTCGCGCTTTGTATAGTGCGATGCGATAACATCATTATAGAAAATCGCTACAGCTTGTTCTCCAGAGGTCAGTTCCACAAGAGGACGAATTGATTTGCGGAAAATAATTCCGGCATCTGCATAAATCAACACGTCATTTTCCTGGAGTTGTTTGAGCGTTTCCAGAATGAAATAGGGCTTCCACAACCAGTAACCACCTCCACGTGCCTGATCAAGTATTTTTCTGTGGGTGGAATAGAAATAAGTTTTAACGAGGTCTTTCCGTGAAAGTGAAATGCAGCGGTCAACACCGTGAGTCTTTCCGCTCATACACAACGCGCGCTGTGCTAACCAGTATTGGCCGGACGAGTAAGAGAGAAGTGTTGTACTCATGGTTGAATTAATATTCCGGGCCGATAATCATCGGATTGCCGCGAAAATGTCTCCGTTATGAAGCGTTCCCGATTCGCACATTACATTTATTTCGGCCAGAATAACCTCCCGCGAAACATATTGATGGTCACCGGTAAGTTCCGATCTGAACGCATAAGACCCAAGCGAACCAAGATAGTTAACACAGTTGATCGCTTCGTTTTTCATTTCTGGAAGGGTGTACTCAAAGGAAATATTTTCAACGGGTTGCGTTAAACCCTTCAACACTTCCATCTCAAATCCTTCTACATCAATTTTTATGTATGAAGGTGTCCCATATTTTTTCATCAGTAGGTCAAGCGTAGTGAGCTGAACGGTTACTGATTTTTTCCACTCCACGTTCCATTGAGAAAAACGTTTTGAGGCTTTTACTTTATCAACCCAGTTCGGATTCATTGAAGAAGTTGCATCAGAACTGGAAATAAGAAATTTCTGCTCACCAGGCTCTGCACCAGCTCCGAATGGAACAATTTCCACTTTTTTGCTGAAGGCGAAACGGAGCTTTAGAAATGCAATGCATTCTTTTTGCGGTTCAATGGAAATCACCGTAGCTCCTTTTTGTAAAAAGAGTTTCGTGTAATTCCCTCGGTTTGCGCCAACATCAAACACCAGCATTCCTGGCTGAATAAAATCAAATCCATCTGCGTCGGGCGATGAAGTGCGGCGTAGGAGGAATTTAATGTATTGCCAGAAAAATTTGAAGTACATAATCGTATTCCGTTAATTCATCACTTACTTTTTCTTGCACGTACATGACAACCGTATGCAAGCAGTTCTGTTGACTGGTTCCCATTCATTGACAACTCTTTCAGCAGCTTACGCACCGCACCTATTTTCCTGTATTCGAAACGTGACGTCGTATGAGCGGAATAACGTTCAGCAATAGATGGCAATCGACCCAGTTCCTGGTTGAGCCAGTCGAAATAATTTCCATTGAAACTCAATTCCTCAATGGTAAATCCCATCGCAGGTAAATGATGTTCATAAAAATACCGATTGAATCCCGTGCTGAAATGGAAAGGAGCGAAGTGCGTTAGTGAACAAAACGGTGCGGTAATCAGTAACACACCTCCTGGTTTTGTGAGTCGCCCCAATTCCTTAATTGCAGAAACCGGATCGGGGACATGTTCCAAAACTTCTGAACACAGAATCGCGTCAAAAGAACCATCAAGTTCCGGAATAGCAGTGATGTCTGAAATGATATCAAGCTTTGCATACTCCCATTTCTCCATTTGCAATCCGCTGGGAATGTTCTCCGGTTTATATTGCGCAAAATCCTGTGAAACATACTTCAGATGCGTACACGAGTTTTTGTATTGTTGTTCCCCTGCTCCCGCATCCAGCAAACGTAACCCGTCCTCCAGTGAAACAAGTTGTTTCCTGATCCATACTGCGCGGTTGTGTTCATTTGTGTCGATCGGATTACTCATACTATTTACCTGGTTCAACATAATCGTGCGACGACCACATGTTGAAATCAATACCTGTTAGTTGCGATAATTCATTATTGTGTTGTGCGTAGAATTCAGTGAGAACGGTGCGCATTTTCGGTGACATTCGCCGGGGAGTCTCTGACGATTTATTGATGTTGCGCATCATCTCACCCAATTTGTAGTCTTGTTGAGAAGGTAAAATGGTTCTTGCTACTTTTTTAATTGGATTATTGTTGTGCAGAAGTCGTTTCATAAACTTTGCATAACCGGATGAACGCATGTTGTGTGTGACGTTATGTTTGACGCTGGTGTCAGGCTCAAACGAAGCATCCACATTCAGTCTTGTAAAAAGGTCGGCGCAGATTTTTTTCGGCGTTTCGCAGAGGTCTTCAAACCTGTACAGTAATACCTGTTCGCGGGGGAAATATTTGTAGATCGTTTGAAGATACTGCGCGTACATTCCCATTTTAATGAAGAATTCGTAACGCCAGTCAGTAGAATCCGCAGTGGCTAGTATGGTGCTTAGATCTTCAAATTGTCCACTGAAATTTCCGTAATTTCTTTCCATCTGGAATGCGGAATAAGCGCGTTCCACGGGATTGCGGAGAATCATTGCAAGGGTGCAGTCGGGATTGTGATCTTTCAATCGCGCCACAGCGGCTTCCTTCACATAAAGACCGGCGTTTTTTGCAATCGTTACGTTCTTTTTCGGGAGTTTTAAAAAATATTTCCGGAAGGCCTTGGTTTCGCCTAGTGCATATTCCGCGTCGTCATAGAAAAACGCAAACTCTTTCTGTAAATGGGAAGTGATTTCCGGATGCTCACCAAGGTAATTCTTGAGGGATGTGGTTCCCGACTTCTGCGCGCCCACAATGAACAAATCAATCCGTTCACGGTTTATCAATCCTCTGTTTGGGCTCATATACTATACTCCGGAACTACGGGGTTTGCGTTTCGCCAAGATAACAATTCTGAATGGAATGGCAGTGAAGAGGCTATATGGCTTGTAGGCAGAATGCTATCTTTATGCGGATGTCACCTACAGACCATATTTTCTTCAATCGGCCATATGTGAATGGTCTGGAGACCGCAAATATCGAGCGCGTCTTAGCGAGCAGAAAATTATCGGGTGATGGTGCATTCACCTTACAATGTCAGAGCTTTTTCGAAAAAGAATTTGGTTTTGGTAAAACGCTCCTTACGACTTCCTGTACAGACGCATTGGAAATGGCATCGCTTCTGCTGGAAATTCAGCCGGGTGACGAAGTGATTCTGCCATCCTATACGTTTGTGTCAACGGCCAATGCGTTTGCACTGCGTGGTGCTGCCCTGAAATTTGCAGATAGCTGTTCGGGAAATCCCAATATTGATCCGGTTTCTGTGGAACGACTAATCAGCGCGAAAACAAAAGCTGTGGTTGTTGTTCACTATGGTGGATTCGCCTGTGATATGGACGTGTTGATGAAACTCGCACAGAATAATAAGTTTGATATCGTGGAAGATGCTGCTCATGCAATTGCATCAACTTATCGCGGGAAACCCTTGGGATCAATTGGTTCACTCGGCACAATGTCTTTTCACGAAACAAAAAATATAACGGCGGGAGAATGTGGATTGATTGCGGTGAATGATACTTCGATGCAAAAGAAAGCAGAGATCATTCGCGAAAAAGGAACCAACCGTCAGGCATTTTTCAGAGGAGAAACGGACAGATATAGCTGGGTCGATCTCGGTTCATCGTTTTTACCGTCAGAGATCACCGCTGCCATGCTTGCGGCTCAATTGGAAACACTCGAAGTTGTACAAAGCAAGCGCATTGCACTCTGGCATCGCTATAATGAAAATCTCAAGACACTTGCGGATTCCGGTGCAATCACTCTTCCCGAAATTCCGGACGGTGCGATGGTCAACGGACATCTTTTCCACATTCTTTGCGGTTCACACGACGAGCGCACGGAATTAATGAAGTATCTCGCCGGAAATCACATTGATGCAGTGTTTCATTATCTGTCGTTGCACAGCAGCCCATATTTCAGAAAACAGTACAGTGGACCTCCGTTACCAAATAGCGACAAATTCATGGAACGCCTGTTGCGATTGCCGATGTATTTCGAATTAACTATGGCTGACGTTGATCGCGTGTGTGAACGTATCAACAGTTTTTACAAGCGATGAAAATTTATTTCGCTTCCCAGAACCAGAATAAAATCAAGGAAATTTCTTCGGTACTTCCTGAGGGAATCGAGTTATTAGGAATGGATAGTGTGACGAGTGAAGAACTTGAAGAAACCGGAGGAACTCTCGAGGAAAATGCTGTTCAGAAAGCTGTTTTTGTGGCCGACAAAACAGGGGATTCTGCTTTCGCCGACGATACCGGTCTTGAAGTTGATGCATTGCACGGTGCACCGGGTGTAATCTCGGCGCGATATGCGGGGGAACAAAAAAATGCTGCTGACAATATTGCAAGACTGCTTCGCGAGTTGAATGGAAATCCCAACCGAAAAGCGCAATTCCGAACAGTAGTCGCGTTTGTAAGAGGCGATGAACGATTTTTGTTTGAAGGAACAGTGTGCGGAACAATCACTACAGAAGTTCGAGGTGATTCCGGGTTTGGTTACGATCCGATTTTTGTACCCGATGGCAGTTTGAACACCTTCGCTGAAATGTCGCTGGAAGAAAAAAACAAATGGAGCCATCGCGCCAAAGCGGTGCGTGCTTTTGTAAAGTTTCTTTCAGAAGGGAAATAAAAAATTAGACTACCAGCAAGGGTAGATTGGCCGGTACATCCACAAATATTCGTGAGCCGGTCCGGTTCGCTGAATGCATTTGTTCCTCAATTACAAATCCGTGCTGACGATATGGATGTAATTTCAGAATGTACACCATCATTTCCTGTGCGTGTTTATCTGGACCATGTTTTAAGCAGTAGCGTAACACCTGTTGTACAGCATAAATAGCCTGATTCGAAAGTGCAATGGCGTACAGAAAAAACACTAGCACATTAGTTTTTTCCTGCATACGTTGAGCCCAAAGTGTTAGTACCACTGCCATTTTGTGACGATCGATATCGCTTAGGTTTAATTTCTTAACCCGATCCTCAATCTGTTCGAAAGCAGGCATCCACGACGAAGATGCAGAAACGTCCATGTTGTTTTGCAAAGTAATTGAATCGAAAAGTGAGTTTGCGATTCGCAGGAATTCAGTAAAATTCATTCCACCTTCCTGCGGTTGCCATTTATCAAGTTCCGCAACACGCTGAGTTGCGTCCAGCATAATCGGTGTGTCTGTAAATCGCACAACGAGTGCTACCGTAATTTCTTGCGTTGTGTTAATCAATCCCTCGTGATCCACAGCCCCATGCCAGGACAGAAATTGTCCAGTATCCATCTTTGGTTTGATGATCTGGGTCGCCGGAAGAAAGGCCGGTAAACGAAGCCTGCGGGCAATCGGATGTTGCACATAATGCGAATTTTCCATCACCGCAATTCCATCGTGATGCGTATCGTTTAAAGGAACCCAATTTGTGTAGAATCTCTTTATGTAATAATACCCGTCCTTATGCATGGGACCCTTTTCCGAATGATCCCCGGGCCAGTGAATGATTGCATAAGGAAGTGTTACGTGTTTCAGCTGGTGATTCTGAGGAACTTCTTCCCGGAGTTTTTTATGAACTTCACGTGAAAGTGAAATCGCATCGGAATCGTATCGGAGAAATGCTCGTACTGGACCCTTAACAAGCTCAATTGCTGAAGCTGATTCTTCCGAAAAAGTAGAGAGATTTACGTTTGATTTTTCAGTGAAAAAGGCAATGGATTCCTCCAACCACGCTTTCTTTTTCGCAATCAACGCATTCAACAATTTATGATTGTTGTTGAGCGTGAAATTCATCCACCCTTTCTGCTGAAGCATACTGTTCGTTTAGAGGTTAAGCTTAAGCAAGATAACGATTTTGACAAAGTCTCATCGGAACTGCCTCCCAAAATAGCTTATGGACACGCCTGTGATCAGCTCGTGGTAGGAGCGGCATACAGGCACATCGATACACTTGTGGATTTATGAACAACACTTATTGAAAACCAACGCTTTTCGTCTCTCATAAAGCCTCCCAAACCGCTATCTTTGACGGTATATGAAAGTTCGTGTTGGTATCGTATTCGGCGGCTCGTCACGGGAGCGTGAAATTTCGTTTGCAGGAGGACGCACCGTTTATGATAATCTCGATAAATCACTCTTCGAAGCAGTTCCGGTTTTTGTAGATAGCTACAATCAGTTCATTCTGCTGAATTGGGAATTTATCTACAAAGGGAGCATCCGCGATTTCTATCCACCGCTTGATTTTGTTCCTCCCGATAGCTATCGGGACTCACAAGGCGATTACCAGGTTTACGCGGAAAGTCTCAATCCATCTGCTGATGTGCAGTTGGAAATGATGAATCGTCTCGGAAAACCGCTCACGGCTGGGGACTTCAAGCAACATTTCGATTTTGCTTTTCTCTGTCTGCACGGACCATTCGGGGAAGACGGAAAAATTCAAGGTCTTCTCGAATATCACGGAATTCCATATTCAGGTTCAGGTATTCTTCCTTCCGCAATTGGTATTGATAAACCGGTTCAGAAGAAACTGATGGTTGCGTCTGGATTTCCTTCTCCGAAGTTTATTACGGTAAGTAGAAATGCATTCGTTACCGGTAAAGCCAACGAACTTTACACCAATGCGAGAAAGACGATTGGTTTTCCAATGGTTGTGAAAGCTGCCACACAAGGTTCTTCAATCGGAATTTCAATTCTTTCTTCTGACGATAGAACTGCATTTGCCGAAGCAGTTGCGAAAGCATTTTTCTGCAAACAGGTTTCTCAGGCCGATTGGAATAAGAAATCTGCTGAAGAAAAGAACGAGTGGATACGCACGACTTCTGATATCCGCGAAGGAATCGGATTGCCGGTTCTCATGAATGGCAATGCGATTTATCATCCATATGAC
>CAYUTR010000117.1:0-13073 GCA_964447465.1 uncultured Chryseobacterium sp. | reverse complement strand
TGTTATTCATTGGAAGAAGTGTTGGTTGAAAAAATGCGGACGGTGATGCAGCGGATGCAGCCCCGAGATTTTTATGACATCTGGTATTTATTGGAAGTGCACGGAATGGACGCGAACTTTCATTTGAGAGAATTCGAAAATAAATGCGCGAGCAAGAATTTGAATCCGGCTGATTTTCACAAGAAACTTGCAGAGCGATTGCCGCAATACAAAGGACGCTGGAAGAATTCAATGAGTGAACAAATACAGGATTTGCCGGACTTTGATCAGGTGGAACGTGAAGTTCAGAGGCACCTGAAGAAAATTAAATTATAGAGGCCGACGACAGTTTTATTATTAATCCCCTGAGGTCTTTCCTTCATAAACCTATTTGTTTATCACTATATTTCAGATCACAATTATCCACTCACCAACCCCCAAACAATGAAAAACGCCTACCTGCTCACATTATCTCTATTCCTCCTGTCTTCTGCAAACTATGTACAAGCCCAAACCTTCCTCAACGGAAGTTTTGAAAACACCACCGGCGGTTGCAGTTTCAATATTACCAATGCTTCGTTCAACAGCATGATGAGCGATTGTTATGCATTCGGGTCAGCTTCACAACTCGACATCATGAACACCAGCTGCGGCTACGGCACTGCTGAAAATGGAAATCAATTCGTTGGAATCGCTGTTGACATTACGAACGCTCTGACTGATGCCTTTTCTATGGAGTTATCTGCGCCACTAGTTGCGGGAAATACTTACACGTTGACGTTTTATAATCGCAAGGATGCAGGTTACGGTGCTAACCTGTTGGAGATTGGCTATTCAAGTGATACCGCTTCTTTCGGGACTGCGATTGATACAGCAGCGATTCCAACCACTTCATGGGGTTTGGTTACCATGACATTTACTCCGAGTATCAATTGCTCCCACATTACTGTGCGTAGCATCGCAGGAACTTACGGCTGGAATTTCGTTGACGATTTTACTATTTCAGATATCACCAACACGAATAACCTTGCAGCCGACGATCGTACGATTCAGGTTTTTCCGAATCCAACATCGGGACTGATTTCAATTGTAATGCCGTCATCTTACGTAACTGAATCTGTTACGGTAAGAGATATTCATGGTAATACAGTGCTGGTTTCTCAAAGTTCAATTATTGACTTGACAGGATTCGCAGCAGGTGTTTACATTCTTGAAGTTGCTACGAATGAGGGAAGAGTGATGAAGCGGATTGTGAAGGAGTAGGGATAAATTGACAGCCGTGCGATTTATCGCGCGGATGGCAATTTAATTATCGAAATTTACGACATGAGGAAGGCGGGTTTATCCCGATAGCTATCGGGACCGCCTTCCTCATGCTGTTTGGGATGACCTACGCACATAACGCCACGCGATAAATCGCACGGCTGTCATTTTCCCAACGAAATCAGGAAAGAATCGATTAACTTGGGTTGGCAAACAAGACATTCGCAAAGCCTACTTAATTCGGGTTGATCAGCGAATGATTGCGGCACAAATAAACTAGTTAGGTGCAACCCTGCCGAAATACTCTATCAAACAAAACGACAATAAAAAAATGGGAAAAGAATTTAAAAACTGTCAGTCTTGTGGAATGCCATTAAAACGAGACGAAAAAGGAGGTGGAACAAATGCAGACAAAAGCATTAGCAAAAAATATTGTTCCTACTGCTATGAAAATGGCGAGTTTATTTACAAAGGGAATAATGTTTTGGAATTTCAAGAATACTGCAAACAGAAAATGATGGAAGGCGGACATTCAAGATTTTTCTCCTGGTTATTTACGAGGGGAATGAAACGTTTGGACAGGTGGAAAAGTAAATAGCAATAACGTTAGTCATTATTAATTTACACATGAATCGATTTCTCATTTCTTCTGCATTGCTACTCTTGATCAGCGCATCTGGTCGGGGTACAAAAATTGTTACACCAGACCTGGACAAATCTGGCTGGACAAAACCAGTGATCGAAGGTCAATGGAAATTTGTAACGGCTGTAAAAGTAGAAAGCACAACATTTCTGAGTCAGTTCTCGGAACCGCAAATCTTTCCGGATGAAATGCCGCATCGGCAGCCCCCGTATGTTGGTCCGGACTTAATTTTTGAGAAGGACACCATGTACGAATTGAGATATCCGGAAAGCATGAGCGATGGAACAACGTTTTCATTGGATTCAGGGTATTTGTTTTCGCGCTCGGTGGCACATCGTGACCCCTGTCCGATTGAGTTAACAAACGACACACTTTACCTCTACCAACCTTACCATGGACGGGAGTTCATCAAAGAGGCCTATGTAAAAACGTCGTTCAGCGACAGCATTATATCTATTTTGAAAAAAGAGGGAGTAAATTACCCGGAGCTGGCTGGTACCTGGTACCTGATTCGTGAAGAATCCGGAGAGGATGGAACGCAGTACTTGCTTGAATTTCCGTATGCAATCCCGGATTCGATTGTGATTACCAGAGGTGATTTCATTGCTGGACTGGAAAATAACAGGGTGCTTATGATTTCAACCAATGGAAAAAAACGTGATTATGTTTTTACGTATAAGTGGGGTTACCTGAGCTTTACTCCTGGCACGTGGTATGAAGGCGAGGATCCATGGATTCATTTTAGTAGGAAGTGAGTGGAGAATTAATAATTGACAGCCGTGCGATTTATCGCGCGGATGGCAATAGGATCATTATAATTTACAACCTGAGCAACTGCGGGTTTAAACCCGCCTTTTCGCACCTCGGGACAAATCGCACGGCAGTCATGAATCCTGAAGCTTATATTTCACATGATGGAATTCTTACCTTTCAGACTGATGCGGACCACACACACTCTTTTAGTCTTGTTAATATCGATTGGATATTGTTGCTCCTGTAGCAGTCCGAAAGTTCCTTCAACGCAATCACAAACGCCAGTAGTTGCCCTCGATTCCTCTGCGCAGATCTCGGAATATATTGTCAGTGCATTTGAAGACAACAAAGGCAACCTATGGTTCGGGACGATGTCGGATGGAGCCGCGCGTTACGACGGCAAGTCACTAACATACATTTCCAATGATAACGGATTAGTTAACAATACCGTTACGAGCGTTATCCAGGATACGGCAGGCAACTATTGGTTCGGCACTCACGCCGGAGCTTCGAGATATGATGGCAAGTCTTATGAATCTTTTGGTGTGAAGGAAGGATTGCATGGTGGCGCGTGCAAGTTTCTTTTCGATAAAAAAGGAACGCTATGGGCGGCGACGTATGATGGAGTGTTCACGTTTAACGGCTCAGATTTTATCGAAACAAAGTTGCCGACACCTGATCCGTTAAAGTTCAATTCGGATTCATACAATATAAGACCAGGAGCGGTATGGTGCATCATGATGGATTCGAAAGGAAACATCTGGTTTGGAAGAGATACGTATGGCGCGTGTAAATACGATGGTAAAATGTACACGCATTACACGACGGATGAAGGATTGTGCAGTAACAACGTCAGCCGCATAGAGGAAGACAAACAGGGAAATATCTGGTTTGGTTGTTTGGGGTCTGATTTTCCTGTAGCAACTAACGATGGTGGCGTGTGCAGATTGGATGCAGATGGAAGCAAGATCATACAATTTCCGGAAACCGCCGGCTTGACGCAAAATAGTATCTACGGAATATATTGCGACAAGTCAGGAAACGTTTGGATCAGTGCAGGAGGTGTAGGAGTTTATCGCTACGTAAATAATACATTCACTTTATTCAAAGACACAGATCGTCCTGATCTTATTCGGAAGTTTTACGTGCAGAGTTTTTTGGAGGACAGTAAAGGAACTCTCTGGTTTGGATTTTCCGGAGGACTCTTTCGTTTTGATGGGAAGATGTTTGTGAATGTGACGCGTGGTGGTATTTTCAATTATTAATATACGTCTCATGACCTACCCAACCGTTTTCCCCACTGTCGATGTTGTGATCAAAAAGAACGGCAAGCTTCTGCTCGGCAGAAAGGCAACGCAAGACAAATTCCGTTTCGTTGGTGGATTTGCTGATCCGGCGTTGGACAATTCGTACGAGGATGCTGCAAGACGTGAGGCGAAAGAAGAAACAGCACTCACAGTTACTGCCGTAAAATATCTTGGATCAACGCGCATTGATGATCCACGTTATCGCGGAACGGAGCATTGCATCATCACGCATCTTTTTTTGGCGGAAGGGTGGAGTGGAGAACCGGTCGCATCAGATGATATTGCAGAGTTGAAATGGTTTGATGAGGCTTCGTTATCCGAGAATGATTTTGTAGATGAGCATCATGTGTTGTGGAAGTTGTACCTCAAAGCCATTAATTAAATGGGTGACCGCTGTGCGATAGTCATCGGCGTGAAGAGATTCCTGCAGCAATTACATTAACAGCCTGAATATTCAACAACGGAGTGATTCTTGCCAATTAGAAAGGGTAGGATAGGTTGCGCGCGTACTTGTGGAGTTTAATGAAGAAATCATTGGGAAAAGGGCAATTCGCTAGTATGCTTCAGCGGCAATACGTGGGGAATGTTTGACCATAAACGGGTCTAATTGACAGCAGGCACAATAAAATAGTGATTAACTGCAAGCAAAAATATATGCTATGGAAAACCAGGATAAGCCGAAAATTCTTAAAAACAGATACATTCCAACTGCTGAGTTTTATAGTCAGATAGTTGACAGCCTACAGGATTATTCAATTTTCACATTGGATAAGGAATTCAAGATCAATAGCTGGAGTTCCGGTTCGGCAAAAATATTTGGGTACGAGACGGAGGAAGTTATCGGAGAATCTTTCGATATTATATTTACTGAGGAGGATATAAAAAGTGGCGTTCCGAAAAAAGAAATTGAAACAGCCTTAAAAGATGGCCGTGCAACGGATAATAGGTGGCACATTACGAAAGACCAGAGCTTGTTTTATGCATATGGACTGGTTTTCCCCCTCACCGGATTAGACGGAGAGTTGTTGGGTTATGTTAAAATATTAAGGGACCTGACAGACAGGAAACAATCGGAGGATGCCATAAAAAAATATGTCAGGGAATTGGAAGAGCTCAACACTCATAAAGAGAGTGTGCTGGCTATACTTTCACACGATTTAAGAAGTCCGCTTGCAGGTATTATTGGAGCGGCGCAATACCTGAAAGAGCATTTTCAGGAAATGAAGCCTGGTGATGTTCAGGCAATGCTTGACCTACTTTATAAATCATCCATTGATGAATTAGCTATGTTGGACTATTTAGTAGAATGGGCAAGAATAAAATATGCGTCTGACGTATTCTCCCCAACAAAAATAAAACTGACTGAATACATAGATAAGGTTTTTGAAACGCTAAACGAAACGGCTTCAATAAACACAATCAATCTTCACCACGAAATTGAAACGGACACTTCTGTATTTGCGGATGGTAAAATGTTAATTTCCATCATTCAGAATATTGTTTCAAATGCTATCAAACATACTGGTAAGGGAGGAACAATTACGGTTTCAGCAAAAATCAAGGATGACAAGATCATCGTTCAGGTTAAGGACACAGGAGTTGGAATGTCCAAAGAAATAATGGACAAGCTTTTTACACCACAAATGAGAGTGCTTTCAGAAGCAAGAAAGGAAAATAAGGGCGCCGGAATTGGATTATTACTGGTAAAAGGATTTTTAGAAAAAAGTGGCGGTGAAATATGGGTGGAGAGCGTGGAAGGTGAAGGCTCTTCTTTTTATTTTACCCTGCCCATTGAGAAACCTTTGTATAAAATCGGTGGTTCAGACGAAATAATGTTTGATGAAAGCGCGTAATTTCAACAGCATCTGATGATATTGCGAAGCTGAAATGGTTTGATGAGGCCACGTTGTCGGAGAATGATTTTGTTGCGGAGCATCATGTGTTGTGGAAGCTGTACGTTGCAACATTGAATTGATCATGACAGCCGTGGGATTTCACCGATGCATCACAATGAATTTCCGTAACTTGTACAGGTAAAAATTATTGAATGAAAAAAATCTACATCTTTTCAATCGTCGTTCTGTGTTTGTGCGTTCAGTCTGTAAGCGCACAAACAAACGTCAGCGGTTTCATCAACGCAAATACAACGTGGACGCTTGCCGGTTCTCCGTACATCGTTACGGGAAATGCATTGTTGTCGCAGGGATTCACACTCACGATTGATCCGGGAGTTGTCGTGAAGTTTGGAACGAACAACGCACTGCAGATCGACGGACAGCTTATTGCCATCGGTACGCTAACGCAACATATCGTATTCACATCGAATCAGTCCAATCCTCAACCGGGCGATTGGGCGAAGCTGCACTTCTCGGATTTTTCTACAGATGCTGTTTACAATGCGCAGGGGAATTACGTTTCTGGTTCAATCATAAAATACTGTGATGTACTTTATGGAGGATCATTGATGTGGGGTTCAATTGATATTCAGCAATGCTCGCCCTATATCAATCACTGCAGAATCATGAACGGATCGTGGTGCGGTATAAATTTCAATGGCGATCACTTAACGGTGGACACTACGCGAATCAGTGATTTCCCTAAGCGCGGAATTTATTACCAGGGCACACATTTCCTGATGCGCAATGATACATTCATCTCGAACCTGGAAGGTGCGATTCATTTCCTGCAAACCGGTAGCGGCATACAGTCGCGTATACTGAGTTCATACTTCAGACAGAATTACGGCGCGCTCAGCTGGACGAGCTACAGTCCGAGTCATGTCACGATCCTGAACAGCACATTTGCTCAAAACAATGGCCCGGCAGTAGTGTCACTCCGCGGCGACTACGATACGTTGAGTTGTAATAAATTCAGATATAATTCAAACGGTCCGGCAATAGAACTTGATGCGGCGTGCAGTACTGTTGTGATTCACAACAACCTGATTGAATACAATTCCAACTCCAACGGACCGTCCGTATTTAACATTAACGCAGGAGGTTGCGATACGATGTTCATCTCCAACAACACGGTCACGCATAATTCTTCTCCCGGAAATTCCTGTTGTTATTTTCAGCTTTCACTTGGTTTGGTGAGAGTACTTCAGATCTACAACAATACGTTTACTGAAAATGACGGAACAAATTTCCTGGCCCTGTGGGGACCGCAAACCAACAATCCTGGTATCGATCATGTATACCTGAACAATAATACCTTCATCAATCCACTGTGTACTTACGAGCTGAACAACATGATTCCATACGGCTCACCGAATCTTTTTGTGAGTGGTAATTACTGGGGAAGCAGCAGCACATCGTTTGTCGATGGAAAGATTTACGATTACTTCGATTTCGCAAATCAATCAATAGTGTATTACCTGCCGATTCTTGTTTCACCGACGATGGTTGATACTACTTGTCAGGCATTTCAGCATCCGGTGGGTGTTCAGGAACAGAATCCGTTTGCATCAAGTGATGTGAAGTTGTATCCTAATCCGGCGAACTCGGAGTTTGTAGTTTGTTCTTCTTTGTTTCCGGCCGGCGAAAAATATTTCGTGATGTATAATGCGCTTGGAGAAGAAGTGAAACGTGTTGTAATTACGAAACCGGAAGAACGGATTTCGTGTGAGGAACTGACCGCAGGAATTTACTTTTATTCGGTTCTTTCCGAAGGTCAATTGATCGGAAGCGGTAAGCTCATCAAGGAATAGGAAAAATAGGTTCAAATTGTCCTGAATTTAGCGGTAACTTTTCACTGATTTCTACGTCTTATTCAAGACGACAGCCGGAGGAGAAAGCGTAATATTTCAATACTTTAATTATGCGACCAATTCTACGCGTCATTGCAATTTGCATCGGCGTTTTGATTTGTGTGCCCGCGGCTATAGCGCAGGTGCCGTTTTTCCAGGTTTATGGAAATAATTACCAATCGGCGGGAAAAGTAGTTCGACCATTATCTAATGGCGATTTATTTGTGGGCGGATTTTGTAATGCAGGCGGGAATGGAGAAGCAGATTTGATGGCCATGCGATTGGACAGTTCGGGCACGGTAATCTGGAATTATTATTACGGAACCGGTGGCGATGAATATTTCGCTGGTGGTGATGTGACGCCAAATGAAGAGTTGTTGCTGATGACTAATTCAAATGTGCAGGACGCAGTCGGTGTTATAAAGGTTGATGGAAATGGAGACACTGTGTGGACAAAGCTCTATTCAGAAGGGGTGGGAGCGCAGGTAGTAGGCTTCTCAATTTATGCAACCAGCGATGGAGGCTTCGCAATCCTTGGTGCAAATGATTCTGTGAATGGCGAGGCAAATGCCAAGATTATTCGTTGCGATTCAAATGGTAATGTAATGTGGTCGCGTATTTATCCTACGTGGGGCGATCCGGTGCAGTTTACCCAATGCAGCAATGGGGATTGTGTATTCGCATCAAAGGATGGAATGATGCAAACAACAATGTGTCGTATCACTGCGAATGGAGATTCAATCTGGAAGAAAGTATATGTAGGAGCCTATTATGAACAGGTGAGCGACATAGACGCAATCGGCAATGACGTAATCGTAACCGGGACGTACGGAGATATTTTTCAATTTCAAACGCTGTGTTTTGTCCGAAGAATTTCCAGTTCCGGGAATGTTGTCTGGGAGAAAATACTGGATGATGGTTCAGATTCTTTTGAGCCCCGTGCATCTTGTATTGAAGGCAACGTGGTTACGATAGTGGGTGATCGAAATCCATCAACAAGTTCAGAAGGCTTTATTCTTCAGATCGACGTAAATGGTGTGTTGCAGTCACAACGCACATGTAATTTTAATGCCGAGGCATACATGTACGACGTTAACTGTACTGTGTCGGGACAACTTTACATAAGTGGAAGCATCTTTGGAGCATTTACTGCTAATGATTCCGGCTCGGTGATGGTGTTTAGTGTTAATCCACTAACGCAAACGTTGTGTGGACTGACTTCAATGACGGTTACTACATCAACGGCAACTCCTTCTGTTTCTTCTTTGAACGAAAGTTTTACATCATCCGGCGTCGCAGGCTCATGGGCGTGCATCAGGACAACTGGTGTTTCGATCATGGATGGTTGCTCAGTGGGAATCGATGAGAAAGGTTCGACCAAGTTTTCGGTGTATCCGAATCCGTCAAGCAATTATTTTGTGGTTCATTCAGCTTGGCCCGCAACCGGTGTCGAATCATTTGTCCTGTTCAATTCATTCGGACAAGAAGTGAAACGTGTTGTAATTACAAAACCGGAAGAACGGATTTCGTGTGAAGAACTGGCTGCAGGAATTTATTTTTATTCGGTTCTTACCGAAGGTCAAGTGATCGGAAGTGGTAAGATTGTGAAAGAGTAGATAGCTGTCGTTTAATTGTTGTTGACTTCGGTTCCAACATTTCTCATTGTTTTACCATCCCATCGGTAATACCTGGTGGTATCATCTACGATTTTCATTTTGTAAGATCCGTCCGGGTTTTTCAATGATCTCCCATTCTTGTTTTGAACAGCAACTTCCCGGAATTCGTGGAAGACAATTGAATCTGTTTCAACGTTCTTTGGAAATTTCACAGACGCGCAGCTACTTCCCCCTTCTTCTCCATCATCCATGTGGTTGTACGTATAGAAGAGTTGTTCAAAATTGTTGTTGGCATCGATAATGTAAAGTTGCGGATGACTACCTCCGCAATAGGCATCTACCTGCCAGGTGTAAAGGAGGAAGTCTGTATTTTTCCATGCAACGTGATTTAATTCTTTAACAAGATCAGCTCTGGTCTCAGTCACCGTGAACGTATCAACGAATTGCTGTTGACGCACGTTGAACTTGTAAATGGTAAATCCATTTGTTGTTGGGTTGTACTCAGGCGAATAACTGTTTAGCAGGAAGTAGTGAAATTTGGGATGGGATATAAACTTGTGAGTCGCCACAACCGATGTGCGAACGCATCCAATTATATCTCCGATTTTAATTTCATACCAGCCGAACCAATAGCTGTCCGGATTTATGATTTCAATAGGTGTATTAAAACACAGCTTCGCAATAACTACACTAGACGTATCTCTTTTTTCATAAACGTAAGCGGTGTCGGAAAAAATTACCGGATTGGTTGTGTTGAAATATATCGGGAAGCCACTTGTATCAAGAAATACTGTTTCCGTGTTTATAGTTGGAGTGGAATCGATGATCGGAATTGATTCTACGGTTGTGCAATCACTGGCGGTAATTTCCACTGTCTTCAAAGTATCTGTTCCCTCTTGCGTGTTGTTGTCTGCTGAACAGGCAATGAGCAGGAAGGATAGAAGTGCAACTGATAATCTTGACATTTCACTCCGAAATAACAAAAAATGCCGACCATTTCTGATCGGCATTGTATAAGTGTAGGGAGATATTGTTTTAGCGGGTATTCACACACGCCTCTCGCTGCAATCGGCACATCGGCATATCGGAAATCGGCGTATCGTTTTAATAAGCGATCGCCTGCGTGCACACACTGCACTGCAATTGTACCACTTGGAACCGTAAGCTTCCATTCAGCGATGGCAGAAGTTGAGTTACTGCAATTGGTGTCCAACCTTTTCCTCCTGCAGACATCGCTGCATTGAACGCATCGGTTGAAGATTTGATTCCGGCATTCAATGCATCCAGATCTTCTGGGCTCGCACCGACACCATTGCCTACGCTCAACTTTTCATAGTGAGAATCAAAATCGGCAAGTGCTTTGTTTGTTGATGCGATGAACTGTTCAACAGCGGCTGTCGCAACTGTAGCGGCAGTATCGCTTGCTAAAGTCTCCTGCAGTTGAGCGAGCAGCAATTCTTCGTTGTGATGAATCACTCCGAGTGAATCGGTAACAGCTTTGCTGGGCGTGTTAAATGACATCAACAGAACAAATCCTCCTACAGCAGCAAACAGAAATCCATTGCTGATAGATGAAACTTTGGTCAGCGGATTGCGCACACCATTTATGATGTAAAGCGGAAGGAAAATCAGGAAACTGAATCCGAATCCGAACATCATGACAATTGTTCCCGGCCAATGCATCATTTTGAATAAAGTTGCAGTGCAAAGAAACAGCGCTGTAATTAATCCCGCGGCTGCGATCACTTTGCTTTTCTTTTCGCTTTGTTCCTTTAGATTCACGTAAAAGAAATACGGAATGAAGAACATGGAAAGTGTGACTGTTCCTACGATCAGCATTATGTTGGCACCCGGCCAATGCATGATTTTGAAGAATGCTCCGGCGAGTAACATCGTACTCGCGATTGCTCCTGTGATATATGCGAACTTTTTCATGGCTCTTTGATAAGGTTGGTTAATTAAATAAAGCGTTTCGTCCTGCACACCTTGCAGACCTTTTTGGCCAAAGGCATCCAATGCCCGCCGGTAAATCTCTTCGAACGGTCGTTCATCATCTTGTTCCTCAATGAAACAACAGATGTGATCGAGAAGATCTTCCTGCAGCGATTGCGTAAACACCCCGCGGATGCGGATGTCGTCGGCAATTAAATCAATCTGTTCGTCGGTGAGTTCACGCATGTTGTGCTCCCGCCGTGCCTTCGAAGAGAATGCGCATCGTGTTGAGGAAATCGGTCATCTCCCCAAGTTTACGTTTTGCATTTGCACGCCCTTCAGCAGTGAGCTTGTAATACTTCCGCACGCGACGACCGATGTGCATGGTTTCAGTACTTACAATTCCATCTGCTTCGAGCGAGTGCAAAGTAGGATAGAGTGCACCTTCGGTAATTTCAATTTTCCCGTCGGTCAATTCTCTCACGCGAGCAGTGATCTCGTACCCGTACATTTTGCCTTCTTCTTTCAGCAACTTCAGAACAATTGTTTTTAATGTTCCGCGAATTAATTCACTTGAATACATACGCAATTATACATAAGATTATTATGTATGGTTACAGCGATGCATAAGAATGTTGGGTATGTGTAGTTAACCCATTGAAAATCAGAATGAAATGTTTCTAAGTGTATTGAGTTGACCTCAAGATTTGGTAACTTTGGGCAATCTTAAAGCTGAAACATGAAACTTCGCGGTACCCTTTTTCTCATAATGATTTCTCTTATCGCCAATGCGCAGTCGTGGCAGCTGAATCACGTTTTTGCAGATGCAGTCCTGGACGTTTATTTCACTGCACCGAATATCGGTTTCGTCGCAGAAGGACCGAATGTGCATCGTACTACTGATGGAGGTGCAACATGGGTTGCAACACCGGCACCGGATGATATAGCCGATCTGGAATTTCCTACTGTCGCGATTGGATATGCATGCGGTGCCAATGGAGCATGCATGAAGACAATTGATGGTGGTGCTAGCTGGACCATTATTCCTTCATGGACGACAGATTATCTGAAGGAAATGTATTTTATCTCCGTCGACACCGGATACTTGTTATGTTACAATCCTTCCACATTTGTAGTTACTGTATGGAAAACTCTCAATGGTGGAATATCCTGGAACACAACTACCGGAAGCCTTGGAACAACGAATACCTGCTGGGATATTTATTTTCTGAACGACACGGTTGGCTTCGTGTCTGGACTTGGAGGTTCCCGAATCTGGTCCACATATAATGGTGGAGCTTCGTGGACGATGGCAAACATTGGTCCGGGCACAGGTATGATTGATATTGATTTCATAAATGACACGGTTGGTTTCACCGTAGGAAACAATGGATACATTTTCAAAACAATTAATCAGGGAGTATCCTGGACGCAATTGATCAGTCCAACAACTCAAGGATTGCGTACGGTTCAGTTCACTGATCCACTCAATGGTTGGATTAGCGGTTCTAATGGTGTGATATACCGGACGAATGATGGAGCTGTAACCTGGATTCAGCAAAACACTCCGTCTACACAAACAATACTGAATACGCACATGTTCAGTCCGTTCTTTGGTTGGGCTGCCGTGAATGCGAGTCCGAATGGCGAAGTTTGGCAATACGGGAATTACTACATGTCTGATTCTGCAAACGTGATTCACGGAAATATTTATGCGGATGCGAATTCAAATTGTGTTGTTGATGGCGGAGATCACAACCAACTGAATTGGTTTGTGAAAGCAACCCCCGGCCCCTATTACGCAGTAACAGATTCGGGAGGAAACTATTCAC
>CAYUTR010000116.1:0-13076 GCA_964447465.1 uncultured Chryseobacterium sp. | reverse complement strand
CAAGAATGGTAACGGGTATCAAGGTGAATCCCGCTGTTTTGAGCGGTAGAAACATTATCATGGAATTGGATGCGCGTTCTTTTTCGGGGTTGAGCGTTTGCAAACTTTCCATTGCCTTCAATCCTGCCGGTGTTGCAGCGTTGCTCAGTCCAAGCATGTTCGCAGAGAAGTTGAACATCACTTGTCCGTGTGCAGGATGACCTTCCGGAACTTCGGGAAATATATGCTTGAAAAACGGCCCGATGATTTTTCCGAGTAAAGAGATCGCTCCGATTTTTTCTGCGAGTCGCATAAAGCCCATCCACAACGTAAGTACACCTGCGAGAGGCAATGCAACATTCACGAAAGCGATCTTGGCGTAATCAAGTGTTCCTTTCGCAACGGTTTCGAAAATCATCTGATCAGCTTCCGCTCCGCCGCCGAAGTATCCGTAGATCGTGCGAATCAGGGCGACGAGAAATCCCACAATAAAAAATCCGCCCCAGATGTAGTTCAACGTCATGCCGTAAATGTAGTTTTTGATTTTCGGGGGATGTGAACATCGTCGGCGAGGTTATGAACAGAATAGCTGTGAACAAACGGTTTCTTGAGGCGATGGCCGGCTTTTGTCCATTGCGCTGTATTCGCAGATTAGTTTACATTAGCCGCGCCCTTACATGTCAGACCATCCGCGAAATAATCTCAGTGAGATTCCCGGAAAAGCTGCAATCTGGTCGGATGAAGACGGATTATCCTGGATCACCTTCGAGCCCGGAGCTGAAATCACCGGAGAGGATGCAGCAATGCTGTTGGAATTTGCCCGCCGCACACACGACGGCGTTGAGCTCTATCGCGTCCTGATCGATCTGCGTTCGAATCCAATCATCACAAAAGATGCGCGTGATTTTGCAGCTGGAGGAACAATCCAGAATTATATTTCTTCATTCGCAATTCTCGCAAGCGAATTGTCAATGCGACTCGTCGGAAATTTCTTCATTCACTTTCACAAGCCGGAACAGCCGACGAAAATTTTCACGGATAAGGATGAAGCGCGGAAGTGGCTGCTGAGCCAGAAGGATAAAAAATAAACACTAAGCGCGCTTAATACGCGTGAGTCCACGCAGCACATCGCTGTACCACTTTACTTCTTCCAGCATTTCAGGATGAATTTCCTCTGTGAATTTTTTCGCGGGACACTTGCGGAAGTTAGCGCCGTCGTGACCGATCATCATGTAAAGTCTTGAACGCTGAATGGAAATTGCAAAGGAATTTTTTGTTGTTGAAGCGATGTACAGAAGAAATTCCTGTACGTGAGGACTCAACATTCCGCGGAGCATTTCGGGTTGATCCGTATTCAGCAGAAACGCATCATCAAATTTAGCTTCACCTAATTTTATTTTCTGTAGCTGCTGATCTTCCATCCAATGCTGATAGTTGAGCGTGTGCCAATCATCTGATTCACCTTCGTTGTTGCGATAGTGCATTGTGATGAAGTGAAAACCTGAAATACGATCTACGGGCACAACAATAAACCATCCGTAGAAACGATTTGTACCAACGGTATTTTGAAAGGCGAGAGCTCCGTATGTGGCTACAGTCTGCAACGCCACTTCATACATGCCGAATGAGCGCTCATTGAACTTGCCTGTAATCCAATCTTCTCTCGAGATTGTTGAATACTTGTCATAAAAAAGTCCAGCCTCGAGAAAAGTTTTCATTGCGAGATCATGGCGCTTTCCAACGCGGACTTCAGTTGCACCACTCTTTGTGAATAAACCTGGAAGCACAAGTTGTGCATAACTGTGCTCTGCTTCAGCCAATACAGGCATTTTCATGAAGATCAGGGCGCCTACCACAAAAACAATGATCAGGCAGAAAGCGGCATACGCAATGAACAACCACTCGATTTCTGCAGCGTAAACCCCCGTTGCGCCAAGCACGAGCAACCCGAGAGTGGCCAATGCGATCATCCACTTGTGTTGCGCCCATTCCCGCTTTTTCTGCAATTGGCGCAGCTCCTTTTCCGGGGCGATTTCCGCCGGTGTCAGATCCTCAAAATTCATTTAGCAAAATCCCTCATTTTCATCAAGCGAAAAACGCTAAAAGATTTCAACATTACAAGTGAGTTTTCAAGGGGTAGCACAAGGTATGAACAAACTGTTAACACCAATGAAAACCAGCCTCTTCCGTGGATATATTTGATCTCTATGGAGCAATTATCACTTATCCCGCCGGCATTACGCACCTCCAGGCCGCTGCACTTCCCAAAAATTCTTCGCGACAGGTACAATCTGCTTGTTCCAAGACAGGAAGACGGCCTCATTGTGTTAGCCATTTTTCAGAAGGTACGCGCCGGAATTATTGAGCGCACTTTCCCTGAGAGAATCATCGTGGAAACGATCAAGCAGGTGCTGAATGAACTCGGGCAAGGTTCTGCACGCGGTGAAGAAACGCAGAAGTACGATGAAACGGTTCACCGTCTGCTCCGTCACTTCATCGACAAAAACATCGAAGAGAAAACTTATCAGCTGAGTACATACGCGGAAAATTTCTGCGACATGCTCGAGCGGGAAGTTCATACTGCGATCAATCCTTCGCAGATTCAGAAAACATTCAATGATCTCGTGATGCTCCTCTCTCTGAAGCTGGAGAATCTCGAAGATTTCCGGCACTGGTACCACGCACAGTTCTTCAAGCACAAAGCCGACATCAGCGCACAGCTCCGCGCTCTGCAGGCTCAGATTGAAGATACCGTTGACCAGCTGAACGATCTCGTGAAGAACGAGCACGACAATTTCCGCGAGATGCTGATCGGTTGTGAAGCACTTCTTGATCGCATCAAGGAACAAGCCGACAAACTTTCAAGTGCGTTCTCATCGAAAGATGATATCAAGCAACTGCTCGACGATGCAGATCTCGGAATAGAATTTGAATTCCGCGAAATGAAGCGCGATGTACGCATGTACTTCAAGGATATTGAATTGCGACTGATCAACGTTTCACACACGATCGATCGTATCAAGCCGAAAGTAAACAAGCTGTACAACGATTTCGAAAAACGCGATTACGACCGGAAGATTGAATCGTTCCTGCTGTACATGCTGAAGAATTCAAGCAGCAAATTTTTCCGTACGAAGAAACTGAAAGACCGTAAAGTTCACGAGGTAGAAGTTTACCTGCCGAAGAATATGCGCGAGAAAGAATTCTACAGCGATCGTTCACGTATCACTGGAATCGACTACATGCAGCTTCTCGAGCCACCTCCGATAACTCTGCAGGTTCTCGAGTGGGATGAAGCCGATCTTTCTCGCCAGGCCGATTTGCGTCGGGCGTATCTGGCGCGTGAGAAGCGAATCGAGGAATGGTTTACCATTATCACGGCAGATCTTGAAAAGAAAAAAGAAATCAACTTCTCTGATTACTACTTCAAGATCCTGACGAAAGACAATGATTACGAAGAAGCAGTAAAGGAAGCAACGCTGGTGCTGAAAGAATTCACCAAGAACCCGGCTTTCGAAGTAACCGTAAGCGAAGAATTTAATCTTGATCCTAAACACCCGAGCATCGGAATATGGAAAATGCAAGTAAGAAATACGGCTTCCTAGAAGCAGAAGAAGCGGAAGCGTTGTTTGCCGAAGTGGACTTTATGTTCAAGAGCGGACAACACATCCAGAATTATCCACACCAGGTGGAGATGTTCAACTTTGTGGAAAAATTCGAAGAGGATTTGCGTTTGTATTATCGCAATCTTTTCAAGGTGAATCTTGCCGGTAAAGGATCGGATTATTCGCGCTATTTCTACCTCGAGATGGATGACGATTCACGTGGTATCGTGAAATCGCGCGCGAAGAAACTTACACCTGAGCACACGCTACTGGGAATTCTTCTTTTGAAGATTCACCGCATCGACAAGTATTTCATCAACGACATTTATGTTCCTGATTTCATTCAGCTGCTGAAGACGAACGAAGAGTACAAGAACTTTATCTACAATCTCTTTGCACGCCGTCGCGAGAAGGAAGCAACGGAGATTGATGAGAATACGATTGACGAGTGGGTGCGTAACTCCCTGAAGGAATTTGAACGCTTAGGATGGATTCATTTCGATCCGCGTAACAAAGAGCTGTTCGAGATCATGCCTTCGATTGAGCGCCTGTTCACGATGTATTCCTATGAAATTCACAACATCGATCGCCTCATCGATGAAACAAATTCTATCGAGGAAAAAACCGGCGGATTGTATCCGGTGGAAGAAGGCAACGAAGAATAAATGATCGACGCTCAACGCACAATGAACAAGTTTCAACAGAATTAAAAGCGATATGAAACAATACCCTAGAATATTTTCCCTTTCCACTGTTGGCGTGATCTATCACAACAATTGTGATTACCTGATGCACCCGCTTCGTACCGACTTTACTGGAGGATCCGGATCCGGGAAATCAGTTATAGCCGATCTTCTCCAGCTGATCTTCGTTGCGAAGAAAGAATTCTGGGAATCAGGAACGGATGTAATGACCACCGAAAAACGTACCGTGGAAGGTGTCGTGCTCAAGCAGGGCGGCGACCAGGGACAGGGTTATTTCGGTTACTCGTTTGCAAACGTAGAAGTGGAAGCCGGCAAGTTTATCATTGTTGGAACACACATTCAGACCAACGCACGTTCGGTATTTCCGTTCGTGATTCAGAAAGGATCCGATTTCGATGCGGAAAAGGAAATGTGTCTGGAACCTTGCGACAACTTTCTGCTGTACCGCGATTTTCTTCCGAACAATCAGATTCTCCCTATCGACAAGATGCGTGAGAATCTGGAGAAGCGCGGATACATTCTGAAGCAATACAACCAGCGTACGGCTGAGTTTCATCGCCTGCTGTTCAACAACCAGATTCTTTCTACTGACTTCAGTCACGACGACAAGAAACTGAAAACGTTTGCGCAGATTCTACAGTCATTTGCGCGTGGTAAAGGCGTTGGTGCGAAATCAGAAGACCTGAAAAACTTCTTGTTCGCAAATGACGACGACCAGAACAAAGAATACGAAAAGCGCAAAAAGGAAATCGAAGAAGCTCACGAAGAATACAAGCGTCGTGCACGCGTGTATGAAACAGTGAAGCTGAAAAAAGATCGCCTCTTGTCGCTTTTGGAAGACAAAAAGAAACGCGATGCAGCGAATCACCGCGCATTGTTGCTTGAAACAGGTTGGGCGTACCAGCAGCGCGAAGTGATCGGAAAAGATCTCGTTCGCACGCAGAAGGAAACGGCCCATGTGAATCTTCAACAAATTCAGTTGGAGACTCGTATCAACGATCTTAACATGGAAGCAGTAGAGCGCGAGCTCGACAGCATTACCGGAGAACGTGAGCGTCTGGAAACAGAATTGGAGAACCGCAAGAAGCAGCGTGACTTTGCAGATAAAAATCGTTCGGGATACGAGAAGGCTTACAATATTTCTCAATCGGAATACGATGACGCGAGTGCGAAGTGGAGCAAAGTAAAAGCTGCAGAGCTGTGGATCCGTTCTTATAAAACGATTGAGTTGCTCAAGGAAACGTTCTATAAACAGGATTCAACACTTGCAGAGCGCAAGAAGATGAACGAGTTTGTAGATTTCATTGAGCGCAAACAAATACGTGAGCAATTCGAAACTTCTTCCTGGTCGCGCGATTACCGTATGGCGCAGGCAGAGTACGATGGCGTTATGGATCAACTTGATGGAGAGATCAGTCGCCTTGAAGAATTGATGCCGTTGTTCGACAAAGAGAATAAGGATTCAGTTGTACAGTGGGCAATCCGCAATGCAGGAAAGCTGAATAAGGAAGAAGAGTCGGTTCTTATGCACTTCAAAACTTTCGGCACGAAGAAACCTTCGGAGAAAGAAGCAGGAGAGCGATTCATTCCAGATCCGGAATCGGTTTACAAAAACCTCAAGCCGGTTGATAAAGACGCGAAAGGATTCTGGGTGAACATGAGCGGCGTAATGGAATACGTTACGTACGTGAACAAGCAGATGTTCAACAATCCGGACACGATCGAGAAGGAATTGCAGAAGTACGGAAACACAATCGAGAAAGAACTCGAGAAACTTCACGCAGAGCGGTTCAACCAACGCATGTTGCGCGATCACCTGATGGAGTTCGGATTCAACACTTCTGTTTCGGATGCATGGCTTAAACGTGAGGAGCTGGAGAAATTCTCTCCGGACGAAACGTTAGTGATGTCGAAGGAAGAGTTCAACATGATTATGGAACTCTATTCGAACCCGAAAAACAATCTTCGTGTTCAGTACGACGAAGCGAAGAAGAATTGGGAAGATGCGCTACAGAAACTTCGTGAAGCGGACGATATCATTTCGAACTCACAAGGCGGATTGCTTGCGATCGACGGACAGATCAAACAACTTGATACAACACAACTTCCGGAGAAGGAGCGCGAACTGAAGAATTTCCAGGCAACGAAGAAGTCATTAGTTGAGCGTTACGCTGACTGGCAGAAAGACGTTGAAACGTATCTGAAAGCAGAAGAAGGCGATAAGAGTCTCGAGAAAGTAAATAAAGAGATTCGTGAAATCGAGAAAGAACAAGGCTCGAGCACGAAGATGCTGTACAACGCATTCACGCAGCGTCTGCAGGACATTTCACGTCGCCAGGGATCGCTCGAACAGCGCCTGCTTGGCTTGATGGAGCAGATGCCTGCACTCGAAAGCCGTTATCAGGAAGTGCTCACACGTTACACGCAGTACATCGGCGAGTTCAAACCGGACGAAGTAGTAGACTCGGTAGAAGAATCGCAGGTGAACAAACTGAAAGTAACTGTGATCACCACGCAGAAAGCATTCGAGTCGAACTACGATGCAATTCTGAAAGATGATAAGTTCAACATCGATGATGAGCGTCTGAAAGGAAATCACAAATACGATTTCCACACGCTTGCAGAAGTGATGTTGCCAAAAATCATTCAGAATCCGGAGCGTATCGAAGAAGATCTCGCCAGCGATATTGAAGAACACCTGAAGAGCATCAACCAGAAGATGAACGAGATCAACGACCACAAGTTGAAGATCATCAACGGGATCTTCTCGAAGATCGAAGAGGTGTACACAGAGTACCGCGATCGTATCGAAGACATGCGCGAGTTCTTCCGTTCGAATAAAATTTCCGGTGGCCACTACGTAGAGATCAACTTCGATCCGTCGAAGTCGTATCCTATCAGCTGGATCCGTTCACTGAATAAACAGATTGCTGCAAAAGCGCAGAACGTTGGTTTGTTCCGCATGTTCGAGAACGAAGGAGAAGGAGCAGATGCAATCATCCTGAAAGCGTTCCTTGAGCACAGCGACGGAAAGAACGTAAAGCCGGACATCAAGAAGCTTACGAATCCGAAATCATACTTCGATCTCTCGATCAGTCTGAAAACTCCGAAGGGAGAAGACGCTCCGGGATCGAACGGTCAGAACTATACCATGCTTGCGCTTCTGTGTATTGCGCGTCTCTCCATCATCGACAGCGATCGTTTGAGCCGCAAAGACAGAAAGATCCGCAAAGGTGTTCGCTTCATGACGATCGATGAGGTGGCAGGTCTCGGAGAAAACTTCGACATGCTCTACGAGCTTGCGAAGAACTACGATTACCAGATCCTCACGATGACGATTGATCCGATCGGTCGTTTCGAAGAAGGAAAGCAGAACATCTACACGTTGCGTAAGAACAACAATCCTGAATTCCACAACGTGAATCCTACACCGTTGGCGCAATTCAGTTACGATAACATTGTAGAGAAGCTTGACGATTATATCCATGCGTTACAAACGCAGAATTAAGAGTGAATAGTAGTCCGCGGAAGCGGAAGGTTTAAGTTGCGAAAGCCGGGCGTTGTGACCCGGCTTTTGTTTTTATGCGAAGCATAAAAACAAAAGCGATGTGCCAATATGCCAATTTCCGATATGCCGATTGCGCCTATTGTTAACAGCGAATTCAAAAACAGATGACGGTGTAAAAAAATATTTCCCCCGTAGGGGGAAGTCCTCGGGGATGAAAAAAATATTTGCACGTTCGAAAAATCCGGATTTATCTTTGCCGCCGATTTTGAAGTTTAACGTTTTAATATTTTGTAAGTATGTTTTTTGAAGATGACGATGACCAGATGGATGATTTGAATGGGTGGTATGAAAATTTATCCGAAGAAGAAAAAGCAGAGATGCAGCGCAAGGCGGATCTGAAATGGGCGAAGATGGAAAACCATCCGCTGTACAAGAAGGCAGAAGAGGTTGTAGAGATCGTGGATTCCATTATTGATTCTCTTCCAGAAGAGGAGCGCGATTTTCATGAACCGGTGCGCGAGTCGGCAATGATGCTCGCACCAAAGTTTGCAGGAGCGTATGATGCCGACATGTGGTTGCTGATGATGCAAAGTGCGGCAATCATGCGTTACCATGCGCAGTATGTTGCAACGGGCACGTATGGTTTCAACATTACAGGAGAAACTCAAGTAGACGAGCGCTACATCGAGTTGTTGCGGAAGGAGATGCGGGAATACAAAGCGCTCTTCAACGAATGGATGGAGACGGTGCATGCGATGCCGCATGATTTTGAGATGGATCAGGATGACTGGGGCGTTTTCGTGAGATCTAAATAATCGACGCACGAGAAATTCAACCCCTTCGGGGTTGCGGCTCTCGCTCCTATTATTCTCTACTGGAATTGAACCCCTTCGGGGTTCTTGCGAGAACGAGGATCCACACGGATCTTTCATTTCAACAATTGATGTTCGAGGTTTTGGTTTTCATATGCCCAGTTTTTCCTCCGAACATCAATTGCTCGCGAACCCTGAAGGGGTTCAATTTCAGTAGAAACAGTTTATTTTTTTATTACAACCCCGAAGGGGTTGAATTTTAATCTTTCACATATGTCAACGTATACACAGATTACATATCAGATTGTCTTTTCAACGCGCAATAGAATTCGCGCACTTACAAATCCAAGTCGGCTAGAACTTCTTGAGCACATTGCTGGAGTTCTTCGAAACAAGAAGTGTCACAATTATGCAGTTAACGGAGTGGAGGACCACATTCATATTTGTTGTTCACTACATCCGACTGTCGCCCTTTCTGACCTCGTGAAGGACATTAAGATGGGAACTACTGATTTAATTAAACGCAAGCGACTCTTTCCATTTTTCGAAGGATGGCAAGAGGGCTACAGCGCATTCACCTATTCTCTGGACAGTAGAAAGAACGTCATCAACTACGTATTGAATCAGGAAGAACATCATCAATCAAAAACATTCAGAGAAGAACTGGAGGATGATCTTCGGATCAACGGAATAGAATATGACCCAAAGTATCTTCCATAACAAAACAAAAACGCCCGATCATCTGACCGGGCGTTTTCATTTTAAATTGTTGAGATCAGAACTTCACGACCAATCCAAAATTGACCATTGGTATGGCCTGTCCATAACCGCCTTCAACAAAGGCTCCGATGTTGTCTGTGAAATAGAAATTTGCGCCGCCGTGAATTGCCCAGGCCAATCCGCTCTTCATAGGTTCCTGCACGTAGTTGTATCCGGTTCCGGTCGGTTTTGCTTTAACGATGTTTCCCCCGATTGTTACTGCTGCATATGGATCGAGTTTCGCCATTCCTAAAGGAACGTGGAATGCCGGACGTAAGCAGAACGTAGTGTACTTGTGCTCGTATCCATAAATGTTCTCAGGAGCTGTAACGTCGGTGATTGTAATTTCATCTTTATACATTCCGAATCCGACACCTATTCCAAGAAAATCAGTTGCGCCGTATTCAGCACGAATGCCGAACGGAAAACCGCCCTTGCTTTCAGTAGTACCATAGATCGAATAATCGGCCTTGGAGTAATTTTCCTTAACAAGGAATCCGCCTGCCAGCTGAACATCCATCTGTCCCGCCTTAAAAGCAACCACCTTGCCTCTTTTCTTTTTCTTCTTTCTTCTTTTCTTTTTCATTTCCTCCGCGTTGAGGTCTCCCGCAACGAAGAAGGCACACAGGACAAGAAGTAAAATCGCTTTGAGTTTCATAGCGTCAAACGAATATGTTGATACAGTAAAAGGAAGTGTAAAAAAAGTCCCCGCTTTTGCGGGGACCTGATGTTTAGTAGCTGTTAGCGTTCACAACCTGAGTTGGGTCGCCAGTTGCAGGATCAACTTTGTAGATTACGCAAACAACGTGAAGGTTAGTTGTGTTACGTGTTTCTGCAGGAAGCTGTACAGTATAAGTACCGTCGAACTTCTGACCTTTTGTAGGATTCACTGCTACAGTTGTTCCGAAAGCTTTGCCATCAGCAATACCACGAAGGATATAGTTGTGCTCAACATCTCCGGTCTGACCGCTTTGTGATTCCATAATATGGTCTTCTGTTACATAAACAGCAAGGTTATAAGTACCAGCCGGCATGTCTTCGAAGAACACAGTCTTAGTTGTAACAGAAACTGAAGTTCCGCTGATTGTGTGCGCCATACCAACTCCTGCTTTTGCAGTAGGGTTAGCAGCAAGCGCCTGAGTAACTTTTGGCTCGAGGTAAGTAGGATACGTATCCGGCCCAACGTTTACAGCTGCAGAAGGAGTTCCGCTGAAACCGAAGAACGTGAGAAGGTCATCCATACCTGCAGGCTCAGTGTCAACGATATTATCCGAAGGATGCAGGAATACGCCAACCGCTTTGTGCTGAGTTTCGCCATACTCGTGCATCAGATCATGCATAGCAGGGTATCCGTACACGCCGCATGGATTACACCATGTAGCAGAGTATTCGAATACAACGCACTTGTATACTGAAGAAACGGAGATCACCTCTCCATCAGCAACAACGTCTTTTTTACAGCTTGCGTAAGTGAACGCCAGTGCTGCGATTGGAATAATAGCGAGAAATTTTTTCATTGTATTTCTATTTAGGTGTAATTGAGCTTCTTAGTCGTGTATGCCTGAAACATAAAATTAGCTAATTCGACGACCTTTCAAAAGGAAATACGTAAAAATTACACAGGGGTATTTGTGGTTTTTCGTTTCTTTGCCTCCCTTTTACAAATCAGCAGCAAATGCTCATCAGGCATAATAACATCGATTTTTCAAACATTTTCCACTATTCTGGAGGATTTATCCTGCTTTTGTCTGCCTTTCTATTGGGGGCGATGTTGGATTCTCCACGTACGGAAACAACGACACCGGTTAATTTACAGCAAGAAAAAGCAGATTCTGTGTCAGTGATAACGCTTGGTTTTGCCGGCGATCTGATGTGTCACGTACCTCAAATGACCGCAGCCAAACTTCCTGATGGATCGTATGACTTCAATCCGGCGTTCGTAGAAATTAAAGTTGCGTTGTCTGCTCCCGATATCATGATCGGAAATCTGGAGTTGACTTGTGCCGGACCCGGTCGTCCATATCAAGGATATCCGGCTTTCAATGCTCCTGACTCATATATAAGCGCGCTTATTAATTCGGGATTTGATTTTCTGGTGACTTCGAACAATCACTCGATGGACACAGGCGAAGAGGGATTGCAGCGCACGTTGAAGAAAGTTCGCGAGAATGGATTGGGCAGCACCGGAACATTTGATTCGCAACGCGATCGCGATTCTGTTCGCGTGCTTACGAAGAATGGAATTTCAATTGCACTATTGAATTATACGTACGGAACGAATGGATCGCTTCCATCGGCTAACCACAAATACATGTTGAATGTGGCGGATAGTTCACTCGTGAGAAAAGATATTGATCGAGCGCGTGCATTGAATCCGGATATCGTAGTTGTGATTTATCACTGGGGAATTGAGAACATCGCAGAGCCAACGGCAAAACAGGATTCTATGTTTCACTGGGCTGCAGATAACGGGGCAGATCTTGTGATCGGAGCGCATCCGCACGTGGTTGGGCCGGTTGATTATTTCAAGACGAAGAAAAATGCCTCACTTGATTCGGGCGTTGTGGCGTGGTCGCTCGGAAATTTTGTGTCGAATCAATATTGGAGATACACTGATGCGGGATTGCTTTTCAATGTTACAATTGAGAAGAATCATACAACCGGGAAAAAGACGCTGAAGCAAACCGAGTACATTCCAACATGGGTGTATCGCGGCTATGATCCTTCCGAAAAGAGATATTTTGTTGTTCCTGCAACCTGGTGTGGAAATGATTCACTTCCGAAGTGGATGAATGCGGAATCGAAGACAAGGATGTGTGAAGCGTTTGGAGATACGAAGGGGATGATGGTGAAGTATTCGGATAAGGTGCGGTTGCTCAAGTAAAGGAGCTCGCAATGACCGCAGTCACGCGCATGGCACGATCCGACATGCACCACACACAAAACTTGCAACAGCATACACTTGTTTCATTTCCCTTCACACTTCCACGATCCATTCTTATAGTGTATCACACTTAAACTTGCTTTGTTGTAAGAAACCAATAAGCAAGTACTGTGAGCCAGTCTCCGGATACAGAAAGCAACAAGAGCACCCAGCGCGGCGCATCTAAAACCATTGCACTGACCGGGATCTCCCTCCTCGCGGTGTTCCTTATCTTTTTCCTTTTAGGACTTACCGGCGATGATTCGATTGCCGGACTCTCAACTGTCGACAACACAGAGATTCTCGACTCGAAATCAAACGCGCAGGATCAAAACTCGACGGGCGGCATTCTGCAGTTTGATCCGGTGAACATGGCGAAGCCGCAGAAAAAATATCTCAACGCATACGACTCTACTGACACTACAAAAACAAAAGTGTTATTGTTCGGCGATTCAGAACTCGATCACATGCGTCTTCCGGTGTACAACTATTGCAAGAACAACAATTGCGAACTGGTTGCTTCTATTACATGGTACGGCTCAACAACTGTGAAGTGGGGAGAAGGCGATACGCTTCAGAAGTATCTTGATTTATACAAACCGGATTTTGTAATCTGCATTCTTGGATTGAACGAACTCTTCATTCCGAATGTTGAGCCGAGAAGAGAATCGGTTCGCAACATCGCCAGCACTGTTAAAGCATCAGGCGCGAAATTTTATTGGATAGGCCCTGCTGCATGGAAACAGGATCAGGGTATTTGCGCCATGTTGCAGGAAGAACTCGACT
>CAYUTR010000115.1:0-13080 GCA_964447465.1 uncultured Chryseobacterium sp. | reverse complement strand
TGCGCCCCGAAACGGGATCAAGATTGTAACCAGTGATCAATTGCTGAAAATCATCGACATAAAGTCCAAAGCCTGGATCTTCATTTGAAGTGCCCAACCATTGCTTAGTTAGCAGATTGCCTTCGAGATCGGTTTCTAGGTAGAACGGATCCTGCAACGGATCTACACTCGCACTACGTGCTGCTACGTAGATGCGATTGTGAAACACTGCCATGTCTTCTCCGCCATCGTGTTCGTGGTCGCCGTACGTGAGAAATTTTCCGATTACACCATTGGAAGCAATGAACTGCAGAAATACGTTATGGGTGCGGAAATCAGTAGTGCCCGCGTGACCTGAAATCACCCATCCGCTCTCAATACTTTCAATGCAATGTGGTTCTTCGTACAGTGGAGTCCCGAAAGGCCAGTAATTGAGCATCGTTCCTTGCGAACTAAGTAGCATTACGAAGCCGTCCGTGCTTCCGTTTCCGCTGCTGTTGGTGTAACCCGTGACTGCAAATGTTCCATCTGTGTTTTCGCAAACACTCATGGCGCCGTCGGAAGAGTTTCCACCGTAGGTGAACGTCCAAAGCGTATCGCCGTTATTGTCGAGACGGAGTATCCAGGAATTTTCGTCAACATTCCCGCCTTTGATCGCGGAAACAACATAACCGTTGTCGACAGCTATAACGTGTGTTGAGAGATCGTTATAAGCTCCGCCATAAGTTTTGCTCCACAAGAAATTTCCGTCGACATCTGTTTTTACGATGAGCACATCGTTACTGACATTCGGATCATTCAGATCTGTCCATCCTGCAATGAGATAGCCTCCGTCATTTGCGTTTACGAACGACCAGCACTGATCGTTTCCTGCTGTGCCAACGAAATCGCGATCAATTTCATTTCCCATGGAATCAACGGAGAGTAAAAAGAAATCGTCGTTGTTCGCTGGATTGGTTCCGAAACCGCACACAATAAATCCATTTCCTTTTTTGAGAATCTCGCGACCGGTGAGATTGCCTGTTGCAGCGTACGTTTTGTAAAATCCGTCGGATACAGGAATGTACGGATCTTTTTTGCACCCTTCGACTCCGCTCAGAATGACAAAAAGAAAACAAACAACCGCCAACTCAGGGATAAATCTCATCAATACAAATTTAGATCAAAGAGATCTGAATTTGTGCGGTGCATAGTGAAATATCCGTGCCCACCTTCCACATTCGATGGATAAGTGATGGGTTCTCCGGTCAATTGATTGAAAATGGAACTTGATCGCTTCAATGCGGATAGAAATTCGTAATAGCCTTTGGAAATCTCAGAGACGGTTACCGCGACCGTGTCGTACTGCTCCGCTGAGAAAATGTGTACGTCTTTCTCCAGCACTCCGTTTTCAAACGCCTGGTCATCGAGTAATTCAAATTCAGTGAGCACTTCGTTGGAACCAGCTGCAAAAATAGAATTGATGTCGAATGTTGAATCGCCCTGCACTTTTTTTACGAAGTTGATGACGTAATAATTTTCAGCAGCGGTGTTGTCAGACAGCTTGTAGTGAAAATATACCATCGTATCAGGATTGTTGCGCACGATGTACGGATACACGGTGTCGAGTGCAACATCGGGACGCATCGTTGTAACTGCATACACGCTGAGATTCATCTGAGGATCAACCGCACGCAACGTATAAGTTTCTCCTTCCGTGATAGTCGTGAGTAGGTTGGTGTAAATTCCCGGAGCAACTTCGAAAAGTGTATCTGTTTGGGCGCCGTAAGAAACAGTAACTGTTGCGCCTGTAACAAGAATCTGTTCCATCAGGTCGTCGCTCAGTGTATCCGATTCAGGTGGACGTTCAAGCGGGCTGTAACTGCGCGTGAGTCCGACTACAATTCCATTATTTCCCAGCACGAGTGATGCGATACACAACTGTGGTGGCGCCGGTTCAACATCGATATCAATCGAAGGAGGCAGGCAGGATGAAATGATCATCACGACAAAAAAGGAAACGGCGAGAAGAGCTTTATTCATTTTAGTAGCGGAAGTTATAAGCGAGGAATGGAATAAATCCGAAAAGACCTTTGGAAACGTATTTCACCGAGCCATCGTCGTTCGATTCGAGTTCTATGCGATAAGGTTGCGCGCGATTATAGAAGTTGTAAGCTCCGATGCTCCATTCGCCCTGCCATTTCATCCAACGACGCGTCCCTTTTTCTTTCGATTTGAAAATGAGACTTACATCGAGTCGGTGTGCCGATGGAAGAATAGTAGAATTACGCTCTCCATAAATCGGCAACGTGTTCACGTTTGTTGTTGAAGAATTCGGCATGAGGAAATATCCGATAACAGGAGTGAAGCGCTGACCGGTAGAATAAACCCACACGCCGGACAAAACGAAGCGCGGTGTGATTTCCCATGTGCCTACGAAAGAGAAATCATGTCTGCGATCGTAGCGCGCGTAGTATTTTTCTCCACCGTTGAGTCCGTCGAACTGACGGGTGGTGAATGACAACGTGTAACCGATCCATCCGGTGAGCTTCCCGGAATTCTTCTGGAAGAAAACTTCCAATCCGGTTGATTCTCCATCACCGGCGATCAATTCATTCTCATAGTTGTCGTTGAGCACGAGTACAGCACCTTCACGGTATTCAATGAGGTTGTGCATGTGCTTGTAGTAGACTTCCACGGAGACAATCGATTTTATTTTCGGAAGGTTGTGATTGTATCCAATTGCAACCTGGTTGGAATAAATCGGCTTTACATTTTTTGTTACCGGGTACCAGAGATCGGTTGGCAGTGCAATTGCAGAACTCGAAACGAGATGGAGGTATTGCGTCATGCGACAATAACTCATCTTGATAGATTGTTCGTCATTGATGATGAAAGTTGCAGCGATACGAGGTTCGGGCGAAGTATACACTTTCTCCTTTGCAATGAGAAAAGATTGGCGGAATCCATAAGAGACATTCAGGTTATGACGCGCCATCCATTCGTGCTGGAAATATATTCCGGATTCGGAGTTGATGACGAGTTCTCCTTCGCGCGAACGCACGAAATCGGAAATAGTTCCTGCTGTATTCACAACATTCGGACGGAATCCATGGAATGTAGTCATGAATCCATAGCGGAACGTATTGTACGGATCTTTGTAGTAGCTGAAATCGTACTTCAATCCGAAATCTGCAATACGCGATTTAGCAAGGAATGAGTTTCCTGGAATATTTGCTTCAACATCGTAACGGAATCGCGTATGAATAAGCGACATATTCGAGAAGAGCTGAGAATTGAACACGTGATTCCATCGCGCAGTGGTTGTGAAATTTCCCATGCGGAAACCTCCGTCGAATAAACTGCTGTCTGATTTCGGCGGACGTAGTACATCGTCTCCAATGTACGTGCTGAAGTAGAAACGGTTATTGGTGTTGTACTTCCAATTCAGTTTCAGCGTTGCGTCATAGAAGTAGTACGGAAGAATATCCTGTCCATAAGCCAAACGGAAAACTTGATCGATGTACGATCTTCTTCCCGAGAGAATGAAGGAAGCCGTATCTTTTTTCAACGGACCCTGAATCGTAAGATGTGAAGACAACAAACCGATTCCACCGTCGACGTGATAATGTTGCATGTCGCCGTCTTTCATGCGTATGTCCATTACACTCGAGATTCTTCCACCATATTGCGCCGGGAATCCGCCTTTGTACATCGTAACATCTTTCAGCGCATCGTTATTGAATACCGAGAAGAATCCGAACAGGTGAGACACATTGTAAACTGTTGCTTCATCGAGTAGAATCAGATTGTCATCTCCCGATCCGCCACGAACAAGCATTGTATTTTGTCCTTCACCACCGCGTTTTACACCGGGCATGAGCTGGAGAACTTTGATCACATCTGTTTCACCACCAATTGTTGGAACATAACGAATCTGTTCTACGGGAATGCTGATAGAACTCATCTGCGTAGAGGAAATCTGTTCCGCGTTCTTATCTTTTTCACCGGTGATCACAACTTCTTTCATCTGTGCAGAAGTTGAATTGCTGATGGGAATATTCACCGTTGTGTTCGCGTGAAGACTTACCTTAACTGTTTTCGCCTGGTAGCCGGTATATTTTACAACTACTTCGTATTCTCCTTCAGGTAGAGTGAGGGAGAAGAAGCCGTATTCGTTCGTCGCCATTCCTTTCGGAGTTCCTTTGATGGAAACGATGGCGCCGATTAAGCTTTCGTTTGATGAAGAATCGGAGACGGTGCCGGAGATTGTGAATTGTGCCTGAGCAGAAGCCAGGATTCCTGCAAAAATAAATACCAGTGTAAAAAAGTAGCGGTTCGTCATAAAGTCCGTCGAGAATTTATGTGCCGATATGCCGGTGTGCCGATATGCCGATGGCGTAGCTTGAGCATTGGTAAAGAATTGGTTCGCGGTAATGAGACGATTAAAATACGAATAAGTTACACCTGCTTGTGCAAAATTCCAGAGGCTTCAGGTCCGGCGCAGAAAAGCAAGTCCAGAATTGACAATCCCGAGTAAAATCCGTGTCGGTCCATGAAAACCTGCATGTATTGGTGTTGACTTGAAGGCTGAACACTGAAGTCTTCATTTCTCAAATCGGATGCCGCTTTTTCAATGTATTCCCCGGAGAAAGCAATGATTGGATTTACTTTCAGAATGGAGAAAACAGCACTCATGCATGCAGCGTTCCATTCGACCAGAGTTTCTGCTTTCCATTCATACAGGCTTAGGATTTTATCGCCGTAAAATTCAAAGTAGGGCGACTTGCCGTATGCCGATCGGATAGCATGGGTATGAATTCTCTGCCAGTTTGCTTCGTGATCAATTCTTATTGCTGCTACAGGAGTGTGATTGTGGTACTTCTCAACCGGAACTACGAGGTTCATCAAACCATTTGCCGTGATAATTGTACAGCGATTACGACAAGTTTGCTTGATGTAATGTTCGTGGATGTCGATGATGGGAGAATCACTTCGCAAAGCAGCAGCTATCCATGGGATGGGAGGGAAGTAGGCTGACGACAGTACCATCTTGATCATGACGAGAAAGATATGCCGATATGCCGATGTACCGATATGCCGATGTGATGTGTCAATTTCCGATTCGATTAGCTGATGAATAAATCGTAAGCGAATTTCGCAATCATCGCAGTAACGACAACAAGAAAAAACACTCTCACGAAAGCGCGTCCACGTTCCAAGGCGGTTTTTACACCGAGCCACGAACCGGCCATGTTGAATACGGCCAATGGAATTGCAATTTCCCAAACGATGCTTCCACTCCAGATGAAAGCGGCAAGCGCAGCAACGTTTGTAGCGCAGTTCACAATTTTCGCACTCACTGATGCGTTTAGAAAATCGAAACCGAAAATGCTGATGTAAATTACAATCAAAAAACTTCCTGTTCCGGGACCGAAGAAGCCGTCGTACAATCCGAGCACTGCACCAACGAGCAGTGACCATAGAATGAGTGTTGTGCCTTGCGGACCTTGTTTGGTTGCAATACCGAAATCTTTTTTGAAGTAGGTGTATAGTGCAGTGCAAACAAGCAAACCAAGAATCACCGGCTTCACCATTTCTTTGTCGAGATAGTGAACGAGTGCAGCGCCAATCCAGCCAAAGATCAGAGCTGTGAAAACTGCAGGGCCAACAGCTTTCCACTGAACAGGAGTATTGCGCACGTAGCGCACAGCTGCGAGTGATGTACCGGAAAATCCGGCAAATTTATTCGAGCCCAGGACCATTGCAGGAGCGAGAGTAGGAAAAGCAAGAAAGAAAGCGGGAAGTTGAATTAATCCGCCACCACCAACGATAGAGTCGACGAAGCCGGCAGCGAAACCTGCGAGCATGAGGAACCAGAAGGAAAGTTCGTTATAGGCCTCGGGCATATTGTGTCGTCAAATGTAACAACAAGATTGTCGCATGAAATTATGCCGCAGATTCACTGATTAGGCAGATTTTCCTGTTGCTTTTGAGCGACCAAATTGCAGTCGAAAGAATTCATAGATACCAAAAGAGAGAATTACGATGAGGCAAGAATACAGAAGGATCATTGAGTCCTCAAACCATACATAACGATGCGTTGAACCCGATATGGTGTAATATTTTACATCATTGGGTAACTTATTTCTGGCCAACGTTAGGAGTTGTACCAGTAAAATCACAAGGAAGAAGATTACGCACTGAATAAGTTTCGAAGAAAATGCTTTCTTAAATATCCGCGTAAAATAAAGGACCAGTACAACACCAAGTGAAGCAGGAACATAGAATATACCGCCAATCAATAAACAGAGAAGGATCATCTCCCACATACTCAGATTCCAAGCGTTGTTTGGATCATACGGATATTCATAAGTAACTAGGACAAAAACTGAAGTAATCACAATATGAGCGATGAGAGTCACCACTATCAATTTTCCAAAACCCGCGATAAATTCTTTCATGAGCCGGAGTTGGCCTTGGCATTGTTATGATGCTTCCGGTGGAGCAGTCGACCTGAGACTAAAGTGAAAATGACCAGCGGAATAAAACTATATGCAAGCAACCAAGATTCTTCATAATACCAGATTTTGTGGTTCGATCCATCAGCCCAGGGCGCTGTTGTTTCCATCGGGAGGGAGTAGACATAGTTGTATACAAGGCATACGGAACCAACAAGAATAACCGACTGTGCGATGATAAATGAAACCGGAACCTTGTTGATGTTCACAATATTTGTTCCGTGAAGGATTGCGTTAAATACAAGATGAATGGGCATGACGATTACACCAAATGCGAATCCTGAGAATAGTATTGCAGTCCATGGAGGAAAGTACTCATCATATGGTTGGAAGTAAGCAATCACTGTGCAAGTAACTATTCCCAGAATTACCGTTGATGCCGCATTGAGGAGAAACTTTCTGGATGGTGTCATGCGATTATTCTATCGATTGAAACGTCCGTCCCCATCGCACACTGCCGTTCACTTTATCCACAGAGAATAATATCATTGTAGCAATTCCTACGATGTGATCTTCGGGCACAAATCCCCAGTAACGTGAGTCCATCGAGAAGTGACGGTTGTCGCCCATCACGAAATAGTAATTCATCTGGAACGTGTACGTCGTAGAGTATTTTCCGTTGATTAAAATGGAATCGCCTTTCACGATTACCTCGTTGTGTTCGTAATCGACAATGATGCGTTCCCACATGGAAAAGCTATCGACGTTAAGTGTGATGGTACTTCCTGCTTTCGGAATAACGAGTGGTCCGTAGTTATCTAGATTCCACGAGAGTTTTTCTTCGTGAGGGAAAACCTGTTCATCAAAACTTCCGGGTGGAGAAAGCTCAGGCTCGACGCTGATGATCTTCGGATTCAATCGCAGACTATCCGCGGTCTCCGGTTTCATCGTGGTCGTAAAGAACGCATACTTGCCTTGATAGCTTTCACGAATTAAGCCGAGCGATTCGAGGTTTACGGAGTCGACTCTCACGGTATCGATCTTGATCACGTAGTTAAACATTGCGTTCACGGGAATACCGGCATCTATTCCGTTGATGAAAACATTTTTGCTGGTGATCTGCAATGTATCTCCCGGCAAACCAATGCAACGTTTGATGAAATGCGTGCGGTGATCGATCGGATAATTGCGCGAAACTGTATCCATCGGAAATAATTCTTCAGCCGGAAAGTTGAATACAATTACGTCGTTACGTTCAATTTCTCCGTAACCCGGAAGACGCATGTACGGCCATTGAGGCCAATCGCTATACGATTTCATTCCGAAAACCGATTGATGTGTAAACGGAATGGTAAGTGGCGTCATTGGCAAACGTGCACCGAACGAAACTTTATTCACCACTACGTAATCGCCGGAAAGCAAAGTACCGCTCATCGAATCGGATGGAATTGCAAACGGCTCGAAGAAAAATGCTTTGAGAATAATTACTCCGAAGAATGCTACGAGGATTGCTTCGCCCCATTCCCTTAAAATTGATTTCTTTTTTTTCGAAGAAGCCGACGTTTCCTTAGAAGACTCGTCCGAAGTGGCAGTTTCAGTTGCAGTAGATCCGGTTTCATAATCAGCAGAAGGATCATCACCAGATACAGAATACTCACCCGTGTTTTCCTCGGAGAGATTTTCTGAATTGTCTACTGGTGGATTTTCTTCCATTTCCGCAGGAGTCCTCGCGGACCCTCATTACTTCTTCTTTTTGAAAGAAGGTTTTTTCGTTGCAGCTTCTTTGGCTTTCTTCTTCTTGCCGGCGTAATAATTCCAGCCAAAATATGCTGCAATTCCAATCACGACGAACCATAAATATGATTTCGACAAACCTTCCTTGCTAACGAAACTCATCATGCGCTCAGGGCGGAAACCGGCATGATCACCTTTCGACATCCAAACGAAAACAGGTTTTCCTACGATGTGATCTGCTGGTACAAATCCCCAGTAACGTGAATCAAGCGAGTTGTGACGGTTGTCGCCCATCATCCAGTAATAATTCTGCTGGAAGGTGTATGACTTGGTGAGCTTGTCGTTGATATAAATATCTCCGTTTTTAACTTCGAGCTTATTGCCTTCATACACGCGGATCGCCCGCTCGTACTGTGCAATATTATTTACAGATAGCTCAATCGATTGTCCTTCTTTCGGGATAAGGAGCGGTCCGAAGTTATCGCGGTTCCACCGGAAATGGGCCCGGTCGTGAGGGAAGACATTGTCCTCGGCATGGCTGCCTGCTTCATAGTTGGACACTTCAATATTTCCAACGATCTCGCGAAGCGCCTGAAGTGAGCTTTCGGGGCAAGGAATCGCAGCATTGAACACTGTATCGCCGAACAGCGGTTGTATCTCGTCTGTAATACCAATAGCGTAGAAACGTTCCTGCATTCCTGCAACCTGACGCTTATAGGTTTCGTAATCGAAGTTATTCGGGTCGGCAACAGGAACCGAATTTGAGCTGAACTTCCAGGCAAACTGAACTTCCTTCGGAGCGACTTGCTTTTCGTTGTTGATGTAAATTTCCCGGTCTTTGATTGTAATCGTTTCACCGGCAACCGCAACGCAACGTTTTACATAGTTATCTTCTTTGTCAATCGGATGAATCACGATCTGATCTTCAGAAGCTAATTGTTTCTTTATTTGCTGTTCCCGAAACGGATCTCCTTCTGCGGCATCGCGTACGATAGCGTAATAGCTGCTGTTCCTGTTGCCCTTGTATACAGTATCTCCTTCAGGGAAATTGAATACAACTATATCTCCGCGTTCCACATCACTCCATCCCGGGAAACGGATTTCAGGAAGCTCAACCCATCTCACATAAGACGGAGTGGTTTCCGTAAACGGAAGAGTGTTATGCGTGAATGGAAACGTCAACGGAATCGCAGGCACTTTAGCGCCGTAACTCATTTTGCTGACGAACAAGTAATCGCCAACTCGCAACGTTCCTTCCATAGATGAAGAAGGAATTACAAACGCTTCGAAGAAAAATGTACGGATCAAAGTAGCAGCAACAACGGCGAATACAGCGGCTTCTCCCCATTCTTTCCACACCGGACGTTTTTCTTCCGGTTTCGGAACACCTTTCCACTGCTGGTCTTTCGAAAATCCGAGCCATGGAATGAATGCGAAGAATCCGACAACAGCAACAACGTGTTCACCGAATTTTCTTTTGCCAAAACAATTTGCGGTTAGAACGACGAGTACAGCGATCATGTAAAATCCGACCGCAGGAACAATTACAAGGAATACCCACCACCATGGCTTCTGAAGAATCTTCAGCCATATAAGAATGTTGTAAACAGGAACGAGTGCTTTCCATCCTTTCTCACCGGCCTTCTGAAAAACGCCATAGAGTCCAACGAAAAGAAGTACGAAACAGATCAATAAAACAATGCCCATAGTGAGGTTTTAAACGAAGGCGCAAGTTAGTTACAGCGCGCGGATTAGACGCTTTAGCGAATGATTTAGTATGCCTTTTGTAGATTTTTAAGATGATTTATGCGCCTAACATATCATTCATTGTGAACACACCTTTGCGTTTCTGTACCCATTCAGCAGCGACAACAGCGCCTAATGCAAAACCTTTACGGTTGTATGCTTCATGTGTGATTACGATGCGATCGATTTCAGAACCATAAATGATAGAATGTGTTCCCGGAACTTCTCCCTGGCGAACAGAGATAATCGAAAGTTCAGTTGGTGCAGCAGCAGCGGTTTCAGCACTCGGACCGTTTTCATGATAAAGTTTCCAGCTTCTCTTACGTTGAAGTTTATTGAACAATCCATTCGCAAGTGTAATTCCTGTTCCGCTTGGCGCATCCAGTTTATGAACGTGGTGAATTTCTTCGAGCACCGGTTCGTATTCGGGATATGGATTCATAAGTTCCGCGAGCTTTTCGTTCAGCAGGAAAAAGAGGTTTACACCTATGCTGTAATTCGAGGCGTGAAAGAGTGTTCCATTCGCTTGTTTGCACTCTTCCATCATTCCCGGAAGATTGTCGTACCATCCTGTGGTGCCAACTACAACCGGCACTCCGCATGAAAAGCAGCGACGCATGTTGGCTAGAACCGCATCCGGACGAGTGAATTCTATGGCAACGTCTGCGGATTTCAACTCGTCGTCTGTAAAGGTTTTGGCATTGTGTTCGTCCACCGTCAAAACAATGGAATGTCCACGCGAAATGGCGATTTCTTCGATGATTTTGCCCATTTTGCCGTAGCCGAGGAGTGCGATTTACATGCCCAAATGTAAACATTTGGTACAGGGAACGCGGGATGCGGGACGGGGAATACGGGGAGCGGCTACGTCTAGCCCCATTCCTCATACCTCGTCCCTCATTCCGCTTCGAAAATCTTGTTATTCACAAGAAAATAGCTACTTTTGCCGTCCCAATTAAGACTGCCCGATGGATTCGGATGGGATTGGGAACGAAACATTAAAAACAAACAACAATGCCTACCAAAATCAGATTACAGCGCCATGGTAAGAAGGCTTCTGCTTTCTTTCATATCGTTGTAGCGGACGGTCGTGCCCCACGTGATGGGAAGTTTATTGAGAAGATTGGTACGTACAACCCAAACACAAATCCGGCAACGATCGATATCGATCAGGATCGCGCTTTCGAGTGGATCAAAACCGGAGCTCAGCCAACTGATACCTGTCGTGCGATTCTTTCGTACAAAGGAATCATGATGCGTTTGCACCTTTACCGCGGTGTAGAAAAAGGAGCACTTACACAAGATCAAGCCGATGCGAAGCTTGCAAAATGGATGGACGAGAAGTTGTCGAAAGTTGACAGCAAAAAATCACGTGTGTCTGATTCCGACAAGAACGTAGCATCAGCACGACTGAAAGCAGAAACTGCAGCGAAAGAAGCAAGAGCAGCGAAGATTGCGGCTAAGAACGCAATTCCTGAGCCAGTTGCTGAGACAGTAGCTGAACCAGTTGCAGCTGTTGAAGAACCAAAAGTTGAAAGTACAGAAGCATCAGCAGAAACTCCAGCGGAATAGTTCAGAGTTGGGAGTTCGGAGACTGGAGTAAATCCACATACAAGGCTCGGGTAAAACCGGGCCTTTCTTTTGCACTAAAACGTACCCACTCCCGTCTCCGATCTCCCAACTCCGAACTACCTTTACACTAATGGATCTGAAAGAATTTTACAGCATAGGATATATCCGTCGAACGATCGGCATCAAAGGCGAAATGGGAATTTTGCTGGATGTTGATACGCCTTCGCGATACAACGGAATCGATGCGTTGATTCTGATTAAAAATGGAGTTACGTCGCCGGTAGAACTTGAACAGGCGAAAGTTCGCGGAACGGAATTGGTGATTAAGATAAAAGGCACTAACAATCCGGAGGATGCGAAGAAGTTTGTGAGCTCAACAGTGATGTTGCCGCTTGCTGCGCTTCCCAAACTCAGCGAGAAGCAATTTTACTTTCACGAGATTCCGGGATTCAAAGTTGTGGATGAAGTATACGGGGAAATCGGTATTGTCAAAGAAGTGATGGAACGTTCTGTTCAGCCGGTTGTGATTATCAAACAAGGATACGAGGAGATTCTTATTCCGATTACCGATCATATTATTCAGAAAGTAGATCGCGTAGCAAAAGTGTTGTATGTGAAAGCGCCGGAAGGGCTGATTGACCTTTATCTCAAGAAGGATGAAGAAGAGTAGGTTTCCAGTTCCCGGTTTCCAGTTTCCTGTTGGTTCTTAGTTCGAAGTACTACGTCTGCTATTCGTAAAGCACAAAGAACAGAGCACGCGGAACGACTGGAAACGGGAAACAGGGAACCGGAAACTTTGTATATTAGACGTAACCCGTCTTTATGTCGCAAAACACTTTTGCGTTCAAGCAGTTTACCATTGTACAGGACAAATGCGCCATGAAAGTGGGAACGGATGCCGTTCTCCTTGGAGCATGGGTAAAAACCTACGGCGTTCGTAAAGCATTAGACATCGGAACCGGAACGGGAGTAATTGCTTTGATGCTGGCTCAGAAGAGTGGTGCGCACATTGATGCGATTGACATTGATCTTCATGCTACAACCGAAGCAAAAGAAAATGTGAGCAATTCACCTTGGCAGGAACGCGTTCACGTACAGAACATTTCTCTCCAGGACTTCGCGAAGATCACGGATGAGCAATACGATCTTATTGTAAGTAATCCACCATATTTCGTCGATTCGCTTCCTTCTTCAGAAGCAAACAGGACAGCTGCTCGTCATACAGTATTGTTGTCGTTCGAGGATTTAATCGCCGGCGCGAAAAAAATGCTGAACAAGGAAGGAAAACTTTACGTAATTCTTCCTGTGCGTGAAGGCGAGCAATTTATTCAGCTAGCATCTACGCACGGATTGCATTTACGTCGCATCACACGAGTGAAATCGACTCCTGATAAAATCGAAAAGCGGTGGATGATGCAGTTTGGATTTCAGGGCAAACCGCAGATATCAGATTCGGTGCTGGTGATGGAGAAAGATCCGCAGGTGAGGCATTCGTATACGGATGAGTATAAGGAGTTGACTAAGGAGTATTACTTGCAATTCTGATACTTATAGTTCGCGCGCGCGCGTAGCCCTGCGAGGGTTAAACCCTTGGAGGGTTAGAATCACC
>CAYUTR010000114.1:8532-13098 GCA_964447465.1 uncultured Chryseobacterium sp. | reverse complement strand
AACATCGGTCATGTCCTTCTGCAGGCAATAACGGATATCATCCTTCAATCCAAGTTTTGATAAACGCTCTTTGTGCGATGCTCTTGAAAGAAAACGTGCCGGAGAAGTTTCTGCGATCTGAAAAAGATATTTCAACGCGAGACATCCATCGCCCAACAACAATTTCGGATTGCGCTTTACTAATTCGTGGGTTACCGCACCTGCGAAAAGAGAATCTTCAAGATTGAAACGATTCTTCCATCCGGAGCACAGCAACAATACGCTTCTGTTCTGAGAAATCAGCCAATCGCACAATGCGGAAATATTCGTAAAAGCTCCGATGACCACCATGTACGCGTTACGCGCCACGTCAATAGCCTGTGTACCGTTAGTCGTGGTTAATGCAATCGTCTTGCCTTCAACATCAGGTCCCATATAATCGAATGGAGAATTTCCAAATTCGAAGCCTTCCACCCTGATCGCATCGCGTTCTGCACCTGCCATCATGCCCGACTCTTTGTATTTACGCGCTTCTTCCACCGTAGCAACCGGAATAATTTTTTCCGCTCCATGATGAAAGGCCGTACATATCGCGGACGTTGCGCGCAACACATCAATGATCACTACGATGCTTTCTTTGTCCTCGTAAACCGGGTACAGCATCGGGGAAAAACACGCATCGACTTTGATCGCTGACGATTCACTCATAAATTACTTCTTAAGAAATGGGATTTTCGTCACCTGCGCCTTGATCGCCTTGTCACGAATCTTGATGAAGATTTCAGAACCAGCTTTCGAGAATTCCGTCTTCACATAACCCATGCCGATTGCTTTCTGCAAAGTCGGCGACTGTGTTCCCGAAGTTACTTCTCCGATCAAAGCACCGTTCGCATCAATGATTTCATAATGCTGACGTGGAATTCCGCGATCGATCATTTCAAATCCAACAAGCTTCTTTGCAGCGCCGTTTTCCTTCACCGCAAGCATTTTGTCTTTGTCGATGAAGTCCTTGTTGAATTTTGTGATCCAGCCAAGTCCTGCTTCAATCGGTGAAGTGGTATCGTCGATGTCGTTTCCGTAAAGACAGAATCCCATCTCGAGCCGTAGTGTATCGCGTGCACCAAGACCAATCGGTTTGATACCGAACTCTGCTCCTGCTTCGAACAATGCACTCCAGATTTTATCTGCGTGTTCGTTGTCGAAATAAATTTCAAATCCTCCCGCACCGGTATAACCTGTATTCGACAAAACGATATTGTCGAGGCCTGCGAACTTTCCTTTCTTGAAATGATAGTATGGAATTTCAGAAAGGTTGATGTCAGTCAACTTCTGAAGTGTTGCTTCCGCTTTCGGTCCCTGAACAGCAAGCAATGAAGTGCGTTCAGAAATATTTTTCATGTCTACACCAAACGTGTTGTGCTGGGAAATCCAATTCCAGTCTTTATCAATGTTGGAAGCATTCACAACCAGCAGGTATGTTTTCTCGTCAATGCGATATACGAGCAGATCGTCAACGATTCCGCCTTTGCCATTCGGCAGACAAGAATACTGAACGCGTCCGTCGTACAACTGCGCAACATCATTCGTGGTTACATACTGCAACAGGTCAAGAACTTTGTCGCCTTTCAGAATGAATTCACCCATATGAGAAACGTCGAATACACCAACCGCATTTCTGACAGTTGCATGTTCTTCATTCAGTCCCGCGTAAGACACAGGCATATTATAGCCTGCGAAGGGAACCATTTTTGCGCCGAGAGAAATGTGCTTCTCAGTGAGGGCGGTGTTGCGTAAAGTATCTGTTGCTTCCATTTTCTGTAATTGAGAAGCAAAAATAGGGTTTTTTCAATGCTTATTTGCACCGAAAACGCCTTGGAGCTTATTGTTTATGATAGGTCAATGTACTTTTAAGGCTACCATAAACATGCAAGGACGCGCTTACCAATTCCCTATACGATTCGGTCGACGTTATTGTGTTACCTCCACCGTCTGGAAATGTAATATTTTGTGTCGTTAAAACATCATTTCTGAGTTCAAACTGATACTGGAAATACTCTTCGATCGGTTCTCCGTCGACTACGGACTGAAGAATGAAAAAATTCAATCCATCCACTTTGGTAGTCCAACCTTTAAACCTGGTAGTGCTTGCACCGAAATACTTTCCGGTGGAATCTATGAGAACATCATACGTGTAGTCGTCAAGTTTCTCAACAGTGAACATTTGCCCTTCAGCATCCGACGAGTTTGCAATCCACGTTCCAAGAAGGTTTTTGTCCACTTTTTGTTCGTTCCCCGGACCGAGTGGAAACTTTGTGCTCGCCGGACAACCCATGAAGAGGATTGAGCTTCCCGCAATGAGAATAAGAATGGAAATCTTGCTGAACGTTTTCATGGTATAGAGCTTTAAGTTGTATCCACCAGATACAAACCCTATACCGCTTACTTCTCTTCCAACAAAGAGCGCAGATGAGAAACGTATTTTTCCTTCCACGCATCGACAGAATACTGCGTTTTTACTGTAGCAATCGCCGCTTCACCCATGCTTCTACGCAATTCGTGTGATTCGATCAGTTCACTGAGTTTCGCAACCCATTCAGATGTCACTGTCGCCAACATTCCATTCTCCCCATCACGAATGATCTCGGTATTCACCCCGACCGGCGACATGATTGTTGGAATTCCAAGCGCCATGTATTGCAATCCTTTCAATCCACATTTTCCTTTTGCCCATTCGTCATCCGGCAAAGGCATGATGCCGATATCAAAGGAAGAAAGTTCCTTCACTTCATCTTCTTTTTTCCATGCGAGGGCGCGAACGCCTAGTTCTTCATTGACGTAAGTTGAATCGCCAATGACTTTGATGCTCACGCGATCTCCGTACTTCTTTTTGATCTCGCGAAGAAACGGGACGGCGAATTCGAAGTGCTTGATAGTTGTGAGGCTTCCAGACCAACCAATGGTAATCGGGGGTACATTGTCAGACTGAGCGTAGCCGAAGGTTGACAGACGAGAATTCCCGCCGTTGCCGCCCTCGACTACGCTCGGTCTGACAACTTGATACTCTGCCATATCAATCGTCGTAGGAATGATAACCACATTCTTGTTATGCCGTTTCGCGTAATTAGCGAGATATTGGTTGCCTGCGATCACAAGATGACTCATGGAAATTATCTCCGCTGTCTTACCGGGATTCTTCAGCCACTCGAATTTTTTGTTCGCATCTGAAGTATCGAGATTCCAGATGGCATCGTCGAAATCGAAAACGAGTTTGGCGCCCGACTTTGCGAATTTTTTCTCGAAACGTGTTGAACCGGTCATGAATGCTTCGCGCTGAACGAATACGATGTCATACTCCCCACTGCGCCATGCATCTTTTTTTCTCTTCCACCAGCTCTTGAAGAGAATGAACATTTTGGTGCGCAATTTTCCCGGAGAATAAAAACGAGCGTCGTCTTTTTCAGAAATGAGCCAGGAGAAATCGTAATCGAATCCGTTCTCTTTGAGAAAAGTTAAATACTGTTCAAAGCGGAAACGCTGACTCGGTGATCTGTCAGGTCGGTGCGCTGCAACAAAGAGGATTTTCTTTCGATTCATTCAGCGGTTATTCCTCCAGCCAAACCGGCGGAAGTTTCTCAGAGATTTCAATCTCACCAAACTTTTTACTCTTACGCACACCTGCAGCTTTCGCCCATGCAGCCATGCGGTTCAATCCTTCTTCGAGCGAAGTCAGCGGATGTTCGCCCAACAGTTTTTTCACTTTCGCGTGATCGGCGTATGCGTGCAATGCTTCGTTACGTGCAGCGAGGTGACGAACTTCTCCGTTCATTCCCATTGCATGCATTGTCAATTGCGCCAGTTCGTTCACGGTGTATTCCATGTCGGCGCCGATGTTGAACACCTGATTGTACGCCGCAGGATTGAACGCTGAGTCAACAATAGATGGAACAATATCACCGATGTAACTGAATGCACGCGTTTGCGTTCCATCACCGAAAACAGTCAGCGGTTTTCCTTGCATGAGCTGGTTCATGAAAATGCCGACAACGTTACGATAGCGATCGCCGATGTTCTGGTATTCGCCATACACGTTGTGCGGGCGGAACACGACGTAATTCAATCCGAACATTTCGTGTGTGGAACGGAGATCCATTTCTACTGCGAGCTTCGCAATTCCGTACGGATCTTCCGGAACAGGAATCATGTCTTCACGCATCGGTGGTTTCAACGCACCATATACAGCAATTGAAGAAGTAAAAACGAAGCAACTCACTTTATGCTTTACAGATGCGTTGATGAGATTCACGCTTCCCGTAAGATTGTTGGTGTAATTAAATCGCTTGATGAAGTGACTCAATCCTTCTGCCGCGTATGCCGCGAGATGATACACGTAATCGAACTTGTGTTGAGCGAATAATTCATCGACCAGCACGTGATCTACAATCGATCCTTCCACAAATGTTGCCTGCGCATGAACGTTCTCGCGGAATCCACCGGAAAGATCGTCGAGCACAACAACTTTGTGTCCCTGACGGATCAGTTCATTTACAACGTGGGCACCAATGAAGCCGGCGCCGCCTGTGACAAGGG